>NZ_BAAGQL010000004.1:0-274576 GCF_054783495.1 Luteococcus sediminum
GAACCAAGCTCAACAAGCGGGCATCTTGAGGTGAGTCAACGACCCGACCCACGCGGGCATCTTGACATGAGTCAACAGGATCGTCGGGCGCGGGGCCCGCTGGCCAGCGCCAACAGCACTCCTCCACCCCCCAGCGCAAGGGCCATGACGAGCCAGCCCCATGGCGCCTGCGGTGCGCCGGAGATCCCGTAGGCGTCGGCCAGTGCGATCCCGGGCGCGAAGGAGGAGAACCAGTGCAAGGGCACGACTCCGGCCAGCAGGACCGCTGAAAGGACGGTCGAGCGGGTCCTCACCAGCAGCGCCGTGGCCAACCCGGAGTAGGCGACCGCGATGGCGATGACAAGGCCGACGTCCAGGGACTGGCCGGCTCCCGCCACCTCGGCCTGGATCTGGCCCAACGAATGCCCCGGCACCGTGGCCAGAGGATTGAGCACCAAGTTCTGCATCAGCGAGAGCGCAAGCGTCAGCACGACGAGAGCATGACCGAGAACGCAGAGTCGCTGGTTGGTGAGGAGGGGCATGTGGCCACCCTAGGCACCCAGACCGGGCATTCCATCCGACCACAGGCCCTTGCCTGCCGCACCTCGGGCCAGGATCTTCTCGCGCACGGGACCAGATGCATGAGCGCCAAAGCAGACGAGGGGCACCCACCAGTGGTGGACGCCCCTCGGCTGGGTGTTCTTCGTCAGCGCTTGCTGACCTTGCGCGCGATGGCGCGCAAGGTCAGGACCGCGACCAGCGCGGCACCGGCCACGGCACCGGCCAGCGTCAGGCGATCGGTGCGCCAGCCGTCCTCATCCTTGATCTGGCTCTTGGCGTGCTCCGCCTCGGCCATGGCGAAGGCCTTGACATCGTCGACGGTGCGCTGCTTGACGGCCTTGGGGTGCACCTCGGTGACCAGCCCCTCGACATTGGCCGACATCCGAGCACGTGCCGCGGCGATGTCGGCGCGGATCTGCTGGGCCGAGCGGTTGTCCTTCTGCTTCTTCTTGTCAGCCATCGTCTCTCCTCCTGGCGTGGGCGGCGGCAGGCCTCCCGGCCCGACGTACCTGACCAGCCTATGCCCACCAGCAGCGTCGCGGCCACGTGAGGTGGACGACGGATGTGCGCTGAACGCGAACCCGGCTAGCATCATGGTCATGTCAGAGCGCCTCCAGGCGGGCTCTCCCGCCCCCGAATTCAGCCTCCCCGATGCCGACGAGAAGGTCATCAGCCTCTCCGACTTCGGCGGTCGCAAGGTGATCGTCTACTTCTACCCCGCGGCGATGACGCCCGGGTGCACCGTGCAGGCCGTCGACTTCACGGCCTCGCTCGACGAGATCGCCGCCGCCGGCTACACCGTCATCGGCATCAGCCCCGACACCCCCGCCAAGCTGGCCAGGTTCCGCGAGAAGGAGCAGCTCTCAGTGACCCTGCTGGCCGACCCGGAGCGCACCGCGCTGAACGCCTATGCCGCCTTTGGCACCAAGAAGCTCTACGGCAAGGAGATCGAGGGCGTCATCCGCTCCACCTTCGTCGTCGACGTCGACGCGGACGGACACGGCACCATCGAGGTGGCCCAGTACAACGTCAAGGCCACCGGCCACGTCGCCAGGCTGCGCCGGGAGCTGGGCATCTGAGCACCATTCACGACACAGTGAGGGCCTTTTGATCCGATGACGGATCAAAAGGCCCTCACTTCGTGTCTGGGGTGTCGTGTCTGGTGCCGAAGAAGGGACTTGAACCCTCACGCCCGAAGGCACAGGAACCTAAATCCTGCGTGTCTGCCAATTCCACCACTTCGGCCAGGGCTGCAAGTCTAGGGCACGGTCCCGGGCTGCTCCCACCGCATCGGCAGGGGCCCGTCGGGGCGGGTGAGCTGCTCGTCGTCGGCCCGGAAGGTGCGGACCGGCCCGACTCCGGTGTGGCGGGTCTCGAAGCGCACGGTCACCCGCCCAAGGCCCGACCCCCAGACCCAGCCACGCCCCATCTCGGGGTGCAGCACCTCGCTTCCGGGGCTCCACTCGCCACCCCTTCTGCGGCGCTCCGGGGGCGCGTCGTAGCTGGTGCTGGTCTGGTCGACCAGCCTGACCTGCTCGCCGTCGATGGAGAACAGCTCCTCCTGGGCCGCCTGGGTGAAGTTGCCCACGCCGATGCCCAGCAGCCGGATCCCCTCCCGCACGTCCAGCGCGGCCAGCAGCTCCCGGGCCACCTGGGCGATCCGCTCGGTGTTGTCGGTGGCGCCCTCCAGCGTGCGTGAGCGCGTCCACGTGGTGAAGTCGGCCAGCCGCAGCTTGAGCGTGATGGTGCGAGCGAACTGGCCCGAGCGACGCAGCCGGTCCGCGACGATCGCCGCATCCCTGGTGGCGATGGCCTCCAGCTCGGCACGGTCGGTCAGGTCGCGTTCGAAGGTGTCCTCCACCGAGATCGACTTGGCCTCCCGATGGGCGCTGACGGCACGGTCGTCGCGGGCAAAGGCCAGCTCGTGCAGCGAGGTCCCCCAGCTGCGCCCCACCTCACGCACCAGTTCGGTGAGCTCCGCCTTCTGCAGGTCGGCCACCGTCCGGATTCCCAGACGCTCCAGCTTCTCCATGGTCGCGGGCCCCACCCCCGGCACGGCACGAGCCGGCAGCGGACGGATCGTGGCCACCTCCGTACCGGGCTCCACCACGACCAGACCATTGGGCTTGGCCATCTCACTGCCCACCTTGGCGATGAACTTGCTCGACCCGATCCCGACGCTGGCGGTCAACCCCTCGGTGCGCTCGTACAGGTCAGCACGCAGACGCTCCCCCAGCGCCCGCAGACTCTCGGTGCTGGTGCAGTCATGCCCGCCCGCCTCCAGGTCCACGAAGGCCTCATCGATGCTCAGCGGCTCCACCAACGGCGAGAGCTCGTGCAGCAGCTGCATGACGATCCGGCTCGACTGGCGGTAGGCGTCGAAACGGCCCCCGAGCACCGCGGCATGGGGTGCCCGGCGTCGTGCCTCGTGCATGGGCATGGCCGACCGGGCCCCGAAGACTCGGGCCTCGTAGCTGGCCGTCGAGACCACGCCCCGCCCCCCGGTGCCGCCGACGATCACGGCCTTGCCCCGCAGGGAGGGCTTGTCCCGCTGCTCGACCGCCGCGAAGAAGGCGTCGAGGTCGAGGTGCAGGATCGAGGCGATGGGTTTCACGCGAGGTCGGCGACCTTCGCCGACCACACCTGAAGCGGACCGCGCTCGTCGTCGGACTCGGCGGTCAGGACGAGCCCCAGCTTCTCGGCGACCGCGATCGCCGCCGCATTGCCTGGACGCAAGGCAGCACGCAGTTCGGCGTCGGGATCGACCACCTTCAGCGAGCGCACCGCGGCCTGGGCCAACTCCAAGGCATAGCCCTGGCTGCGCGAGGCCTCCTCGAAGCGGTAGTAGAGGCCCCAGACCCCCTCGGGCAGTTCCTTGTTACGACGCACCCCGCCCACACCGATCGGACGGTCATGCAGGCTGTCCTTGACCAGCCAGTAGCCCAGTCCGTCATTGAGCCAGTGCTGCACATTGGCCTCGATGCCCACCCGGTGGCGCTCGATCGGCACCTCGGGCAGGTCGGGGGCGGTGTAGAGCCGCACCCAGTCGTCGAGGTCCTCGGGACCGACCGGAACCAGGGTGAGCCGCTCGGTGGTGCTGATCGGGAAGAGTCGGGTGAAGTCGAACCCGCCGCGTGGTTCGCGCATCAGCAGCTGCCACTCGTCGGGGTCCACCTCGGGGAAGAGGACCGATCCCGGCGCCTCGTCGTGGACCTGGGTGATGTCGAGCTCGGTCAGGAACTCCCAGGTGTTCTCGTATACCTGGCCGCCGCCGCAGACGAAGCACACGTCGTCCAGCGACTCGGCCAGCTCCAGGGCCAGCTCCACCGATCCGACGGCGAAGCTCGGGGCGTCCTCACGGTCGCTGAGCTCCACCTGCTCCGGGTCACGGCTCACCACGATCGTGGTGCGACCCGGCAGGTAGCGCCCGATCGCCTCATGGGTGTGGCGGCCCATGATGATCGGGTGGCCCAGGGTGGTGGCCTTGAACCTCTCCCAGTCCTCCCGGAACTTGAAGGGCTGGTCGTGACCGTCCCCGATCACGCCGTTGCGCCCGACGACGGCGATGGCGATGACGCGCATAGTGCTCTCCTCCCAGTGGTCCCATCGTCCCACGACGTGCGTGTTCAGACGGCGATTGGTGCCTTGATGCCCGGGTGCGGGTCGTAGCCGGTGATCTCGATGTCCGAGAGCTCGAAGCGGTCGATCTCGGTCACCTCCGGGTTCAGGCGCAGCCTCGGCAGCGGGCGCGGCTCTCGGGTGAGCTGCAGCCGGGCCTGCTCCCTGTGGTTCGAGTACAGGTGTGCGTCGCCGAAGGTGTGCACGAAGTCCCCCACGTCGAGCTCGCAGACCTGCGCCACCAGGTGGGTGAGCAGCGCATAGCTGGCAATGTTGAAGGGCACCCCCAAGAAGAGGTCGGCACTGCGCTGGTAGAGCTGGCAGGAGAGCGTGCCCCGCCCACTGTCAACCCCGGGGGCGACGTAGAACTGGAACATCGTGTGGCACGGGGGCAGGGCCATCGAGTCCACGTCGGCCACATTCCAGGCGCTCACGATGTGACGGCGGGAGTCGGGGTTGCGCTTGAGCGAGTCGATGACCTTGGCGATCTGGTCGACGTGCTCCCCCGAGGGCGTGGGCCAGCTGCGCCACTGGTAGCCGTAGACCGGGCCCAGGTCGCCGTTCTCGTCGGCCCACTCGTCCCAGATGGAGATCTTGTTCTCGTGCAGCCAACCGATGTTGGTGTCGCCGCGCAGGAACCACAGCAGCTCCCCGAAGATGCTGCGCGTGTGCAGCTTCTTGGTGGTCAGCAGCGGGAAGCCGTCGGCCAGGTCGAAGCGCATCTGGTGCCCGAAGACACTGCGCGTCCCGGTGCCGGTGCGGTCGGACTTGTCGACGCCCTCGTCCAGGACGCGGGTGAGCAGGTCGAGGTACTGCTGCATCAGTCCTCCTGGCCCCCGTCGGGCGCGTCCTGCCCGTTCGACTCGGGCCGTCCCACACCCTCCTCGGGCATCTTGAGCCCGAGCAGGCCTGCGACCATCGGGGTGATCGCCTCGATGGCCTGGCCCCGGTGCGAGATCCGGTTCTTGTGCTCCGGCTCGAGTTCGGCGCTGGACAGGCGACGCCCGTCCACCTCGGGGGCGTCGTCGGGGATGAACAGCGGATCGTAGCCGAATCCAAAGCTGCCGTGGCGCTCGGTGTCCAGCATGCCCGGCCATTCGCGACGCACGGTCTCGGCGCGGCTCATGCCGCCCTTCCCGTCGGGGACCACGATGGCGATGGCGCAGACGAAGCGGGCCTGGCGCTGGTCCGCGGGGACGTCGTCCACCTGGGCCAGCAGCAGGTCGTTGTTGGCCTCGTCGTCGCAGGCCGGCCCGGCCCAGCGGGCCGAGCGCACGCCGGGGCAGCCGTTGAGGACGTCGACCTCGATTCCCGAGTCGTCGGCCAGGGCCGGCAGCCCGGTGCGCAGGGCACACTCGCGGGCCTTGACCAGGGCATTGCCCTCGAAGCTCTGCTCGGTCTCGGCGGGGGCCTCGTAGGGCTCCACGTCGGAGAGCCCCAGCACGTCGACGGGCAGGTCGGCGGCCTCCAGGGCAGCCCGGAGTTCGACGAGCTTCTTGGCATTGTTGGTGGCCAGCACCACTTTCTGGCGCTCGGCTTCCTGGCACCCGCTCTCCTGCGGCTGGTTCGCCGCGTCGTGCTCGCTCACTGGGCCAGCGCCTCTTCCTGGAGTGCCTTGAGCTCGTTGCAGCCCTTGAGACCCAGGTCGAGCAGGGCATCGAGGGTGGCGCGGTCGAAGGGGACACCCTCGGCGGTGCCCTGCACCTCAATGAAGTCGCCGTTGCCGGCCACGACGATGTTCATGTCGGTGTCGGCGGTGGAGTCCTCGGTGTAGGCCAGGTCGAGCATCGGGATACCGCCGACGACGCCCACGCTGATCGCGGCGACGGAGTCCTTGAGCGGCTCGCCCTTGAGGGCGCCGCGCCCACGCAGGTACTCCACCGCGTCGGACAGCGCCACATAGGCGCCGGTGATCGAGGCGGTGCGGGTGCCACCGTCGGCCTGCAGGACGTCGCAGTCGATGACGATCGTGTTCTCACCCAGTGCCTCGTAGTCGATGACCGCGCGCAGGGCGCGCCCGATCAGGCGGCTGATCTCGTGGGTGCGGCCTCCGACCTTGCCCTTGCGGGACTCGCGGGAGTTGCGGGTGTTGGTGGAGCGGGGAAGCATCTCGTACTCGCTGGTGACCCAGCCCAAGCCCCGTCCCTTCATCCAGCGCGGCACGCCCTCCTCGACGCTCGCGGCGACCAGGACGCGAGTCTTGCCGAACTCGATGAGGCAGGATCCCTCGGCGTGGTCGAGCCAGTTGCGGGTGATCTTGACCTGGCGGAGCTCGTCGGCGGCGCGGCCGTCGACGCGGGTGGCGGGAGTGGTCTGTGTCATGGCCCCAAACCTACCGCCCGCTCCCGACAATTCTGTTCCACCGCTACCAGCCCCAACGGGACCAGCCCACAACACAACCGGGCCCGGACCGTGACTGTCCGGGCCTGTGGTCCTTGCAGGTCTGGGATCCCCCGATCCCTGCCTGCTGCCGCCACCCCCGAAGCCCCAGCACTGGTGCTCGTCTCCCCCGAGACCCGCACCTGGTCCTGCTGTCCAGTTCCCCCGAACTGGTCGCCGGCTCCGATCCCCCGATCAGCGCCGTGCGATGTCCCTACTCTCTCCCCGTCGCCCCAGCAGCACAAGCCGGCCGACCTCGGTCGGGAAGGCGCTGGACAGCCCCTGGTTCAGCCGGCCAACAGGCTCGCCGACGCCCTTGTCACGCAGTGCCGTGACAAAAGCCCCAGAATCGACCGAAATGTCACGCTGGGCGTGTCACCCGTTCAGGGGACAGCCCCATTCGGCACCGCTTCAGCCCGGCCACAACTTCCAGTCACGATCCCTCCGCTGGCTAGGATCGCGCCATGGACAATGACATCGACGTCGCCTGGGAGGACGCGCGCGAGGCGAACCGCCTCAACTGGGACGACCGCGCACACCTGCACGAGCAGTCCTATGGCATCGAGGCCTACATCTCGGACCCCACGCACGTCTCCGGGCAGGTGCGGGCCGACGCCGCCGAGCTCGCGCCCTTCCTGCCACGACGCTGCGTCGAGGGCCTGCGGCTGGCCCATCTGCAGTGTCACATCGGCACCGACACGATCTCCTGGGCCCGGCTCGGAGCGCAGGTGACCGGCCTCGACTTCTCCGAGGCCTCCCTCGGGGTGGCCCGACGGCTGGCCGCCCACCACGACGAGGTCGACTTCGTGCAGTCCGACGTGCTCGCCGCCCGGGAGGCACTCACCGGCAGCTTCCACGTCGTGTACACCAGCATCGGGGCCATCTGCTGGATCGACGACCTCGGCCGCTGGGCCGAACAGATCGCCGCCCTGCTGCGCCCCGGTGGCCTCTTCCACATCCAGGACGGCCATCCCATGCTCTATGCCCTCGGTGAAGACGACGGCCCGGACCCGCGGGTGCGCTACCGCTACTTCCCCACCGGCCGGGCCCAGACCTGGGACGACCCGGGCACCTATCTGGGCGACGGGACCGTGCAGCACAGCCGCACCTACGAGTGGCCGCACTCCCTGGCCGAGATCATGCAGTCCCTGCTGGCCGCCGGCCTGGTGGTCGAGCACTTCGACGAGGGCCAGACCCTCCCTTGGCGCTTCTCCCCCGCCATGGTCGAGACCGGCCAGGGCTGGGCGTGGCCGACACCGGACCGCATCCCGTGCACCTTCACGATCATCGCCCGGCGGCCGAAGCAATCCTGACGGAATCCACGCGATCCCTGCCAGGGCTAGGATCCCGTCATGACGGCCCCCGCTGAGACGTCCGCTCGCACTGCGTCCACCCCGACGGCAGCTCCGCGCACCCTGCGACGGCTGGTGCTCGGGGTGCAGGTCCTCCTCCTGGTGATGATGGGACTGGCGATCTGCGTCGGCAGCCACGAGACGAGCCCCCAGCGCCTCACCGACGACCTCGCCTCCGGCACGGTCGACACCGTCGAGGTGGCCACCCGCCTGTGGCCCGACACGTCCACGATGGAGAAGGCCTCGGGATGCGCCCCGGCCGAAGTGACCTGGCGCAGGTGGGGGCTGAAGCACTCCACCACCATCAACCAGCCGCTGGGTTCCACGCCGCCCTCCGAGTGCACGCAGGCCGGTTCGTCGTCGGCGGTGGCGAGCACCAACATCACGGAGTACCTGCGCGGCGTCGACCCCGACGTGCGGGTGGTGCGCACCGAGCCGTCGTCCGGCACCTTCAGCTACGTCGGCTGGACGATCCCGGCCGAAACGGTCCCGCCCCCGCTGGGCGTCGTGGCCGTCGCCGTTGCCCTGCTGGCCATGCTCGCCCCGCTGACGCTGGCCCTGGCCGGCCCCGAGCCCCGTCACGCAACCCGCTGGGCCTGGTTCTGGCTGATGTGCTCACCGTGGGCCCCGTGGACCACCATGGCCTATCTCTTCATCGGCACCAGAGGGGCCCAGCCGGGCCGTCGACGGATGACGGGCGGCTGGGCCTTGCTGCTGGCAATGCTGCTGAATGCCGTGGGCAACTAGCGACCGAGCACCTCGGTCTCGGCGCCGATGGTGGTCGACTCCCCGTGACCGGTGTGCACGACGGTCTGCTCAGGCAGCTCGAACAGCCGCGCCCGAATGCTCTGCTCCAGCAGCTCACGGCTCGAGAAGGAACGCCCCGTCGCGCCTGGCCCGCCCTGGAAGAGGGTGTCGCCACTGAACAGCACCCCCAGCGAGGGAACATGCAGGCAGACCCCGCCCGGCGCGTGGCCGGGCGTGTGGATCACCTCGACCGCAGTGCCTGCCACCGTCAGCACCTGGCCGTCGGCCAGTTCGCCGTCGGGGCGGCGATCGGGATGGGTCAGCGCCCACAGCTCCAGGTCGGCCGGGTGCAGCAGGATCGGTGCCCCGGTGCGCTCGGCCAGCTCCGGGGCAACCCGGACGTGGTCGTCGTGGGCGTGGGTGCACACGATTGCGGTCACCCGGCGATCACCCACCACGTCGAGGATGGCCTCGGCATCGTGCGGGGCGTCGATGACGATGCACTCGCTGTCATCGCCCAGCACCCAGATGTTGTTGTCGACGTCGAAGGTCTCGCCGTCGAGGGTGAAGGTGCCGCTCACCACGGCATGGTCGATGCGTACGCTCATGTCTTCTCCCGTCGTGCCGGTGGTGTCAGTCGATGACGACGACGCTGCGCAGGACGTCGCCCTTGGCCATCCTGTCGAAGGCGGCCTCGACGTCGCCCAGGCCCACCTTCTCGGTGACGAAGGCGTCCAGCGGCAGACGGCCCTGCAGGTAGAGGTCCACCAGCATCGGGAAGTCGCGGCTGGGCAGGCAGTCGCCGTACCAGGAGGACTTGATCGCGCCACCGCGGCTGAAGATGTCGATCAGCTTGGTGGACCACTCCATGTCGGGAGTGGGCACGCCCACGAGCACGACGCGGCCGGCCAGGTCTCGGGCCTCGAAGGCCTGCTGGAAGGTCTCGGGGCGGCCCACCGCGTCCACCACGACATCGGCGCCGTGGCCGTCGCAGATCTCCTGGACCTGCTTGACCACGCTGTCGTCGGTGGAGTGCACGGTGTGCGTGGCACCCAGCTCCACCGCCTTGGCCAGCTTGCGCTCATCGGTGTCGATGGCGATCACCTTCGTGGCACCGGCAAGCACCGCGCCGGCGACGGCGGCCATGCCCACGCCGCCCAGACCGATGACGGCCACGGACTCGCCACGCTTGACCTCGCCGGTGTTCATCGCGGCGCCGATGCCAGCCATCACACCACAACCCAGCAGGCCCGCGACGGCGGGCTCGGCCTTCTCGTCGACGATGGTGCACTGACCGGCGGCCACCAGGGTCTTCTCGGCGAAGGCGCCGATGCCCAGCGCGGGGGTCAGTTCGGTGCCGTCGGTGAGCGTCATCTTCTGCGTCGCATTGGCGGTGTCGAAGCAGTACCACGGCTCGCCCTTGAGGCAGGCCCGGCACTGGCCACACACGGCGCGCCAGTTGAGGACGACGTAGTCACCGGGCTTCACATTGGTGACGCCCTCCCCCACGGTCTCCACGACGCCGGCTGCCTCATGGCCCAGCAGGAAGGGGAAGTCGTCGTTGATGCCGCCCTGCTTGTAGTGCAGGTCCGTGTGGCAGACGCCGCAGGCCTGCACCTTCACCACGGCCTCACCGGGCCCGGGATCGGGGACGACGATGTCGACGAGCTCGACATCGGCACCCTTGCTGCGGGAAATGATGGCCTTGACGGTCTGCGACATGGGTGACGGTTCCTCTCGACGGGTTCAGCGGGTCAGCGGGGGCAGGTGCAGCGATCCGCGGGCTTGACGTCCTTCAGGGCGTCCTCGATGTGCTCCCCGCAACCAGCCCAGGTCGGCTTGCCGCAGTTGTCACAGGTGACCTTCTTGCACATGGCTTCTCCTCACGTCAGGTGTGTGGCTCCATCGTGCCATGTTCCGGCAAGCTCAGCGACGGCCCAGGACCACGTGCTGCACGTCGTCCACGAAGCCGCCCATCAGGCGGCTGCCGATGCCCTCGAAGTCGTCGTCCCGGCCGGTGGTGAGGAACATCCGCTGCGCCTCGCGCGGCTCGTGGTGCAGCAGCTCGCGGCGCTGCAGCACCTGGTAGGTGGCCTTGGCGCACTCCTCGGAGGAGCTGACCAGCGTCACCTGGTCACCCAGCACGTAGCTGATCACGCCCTGCAGCAGTGGGTAGTGGGTGCAGCCCAGGATCAGGGTGTCGCAGCCGGCGCGCTGGATCGGCTCCAGGTACTCGCGCGCCAGGCCCAGCAGCTCGTCGCCACCGGTGATGCCGGCCTCGACGAACTCGACGAGGCGGGGGCAGGGCTGGGTGGTCAGGCGCACCTGGGGAGCGACGGCCACGGCGTCGTTGTAGGAGCGCGAAGTGGCCGTCGCCTCGGTGCAGATGACGCCAATGGAATGGTTGCGGCTCGCGGCCACGGCCCGGCGTGCGGCCGGCAGGACGACCTCGGTGACGGGCACGTCATAGAGCTCGCGGGCATCGCGCAGGGCTGCGGAGGAAGCGGAATTGCAGGCGATCACCAAGGCCTTCACACCGTGGGTGACCAGGCGGTCCATGCACTCGATGGCATAACTGCGCACCTCGGCGATGGGGCGGGGGCCGTAGGGGGCACGGGCCGTGTCGCCCAGGTAGATGACATCCTCATTGGGCATCTGGTCGACGATGGCACGCGCCACCGTCAGGCCACCGAAACCGGAGTCGAAGATGCCGATCGGGGCATCGCTGCCGATCTCTGACTCGAAGGGGATCACTCGCACGTCCTTTCAACCCGAGCCATGATAGGCGTCCGCCCGAGCAGCCCGGCGCACGCCCCGCCCGGCGCGGGTCAGCGACGCAGGCTCAACTGCACCAACACCGGGCCGGTGCGGGACTGCGACGGACCGTGCGAGCCACAGCCTGCCGTCCCGTCGACCGTCCCACTGGCACAGGAGCCACAGCCACCGCCGGGGCATCCCATCGCCAGCTCCTTGGCGTCGATGCGCCCCATCCGGCGCAGGTGGTCGACGGCGGTCGAGACCACCCCGCGGTCCAGGCCGGTGATGACGGCAACCTCGTCGAGGCTGGTGGCTCCGTCGACGAAGGCTGCGAGCACCTGGCTCAGGGGTCCGCTCACCACAGCAGCCTTCCCACCTGGAAGACCGCGACGGCGCTCACCCACGCGACCGCCAGCTGCATCACCACACCGAAGATGGTCCAGCGCAGCCCGATCTCGCGCTTCTGCGCCGCCAGGGTGGCCACGCACGGCGTGTAGGCCAGCAGGAAGACCAGGAAGGCGATCACCGCGGGCAGGGGGTGCCCGCCCGAGGACTTCTCGAAGTCAGCGGTGATCCGGTCGCCCAGAGTGCCGGGGTCGCCGCCCTCCTCGGGCTCGTCGACGGCATAGGTCTGCGCCCACGAGCTGATCACTGCCTCCTTGGCGACGAAGCCCACCACCAGCGCGGAGGTGGTCTGCCACTGGGCGAAGCCGGCGGGCTGGAAGACGGGGGTGACGGCCTGGGCGGCCACGCCATAGGCCGACTGCTCGACCGGCACCTCCCCGAAGGCGTGCTGCTGGTTCACCGGGGTGGACTGCAACAGCCAGACCAGGCAGACCGTCGCGACGATGATGCCCGAGGCAGTGCGCAGGAAGCCCTTGAGCCGCACCCAGGCCACCGAGGCGGTCAGCCGCGCGGTGGGCAGCTGGTAGGGCGGCAGGTCGAGCACCAGCGGCTCGGCCCCCATGGTGCGCCACAGCGTCTTGCGCAGCAGCATCCCGACACCCACCACCATCAGGATGCTGGTCAGGTACATCGCGAAGACCACGGTGCCGGCCCAGCGTCCGAAGAAGGTGGTGGCCACCAGCACGTAGACGGTCAGGCGGGCGGTGCAGCTGGTGAACGGCACCAGCAGCGAGACCAGGATGCGTTGGCGCACCTGCGGCAGGATGCGGGTGGCGCTGATCGCCGGCACATTGCAGCCAAATCCCACCACCAGTGGCAGGAAGGCGCGTCCGGGCAGGCCCAGCGCGCGCATCATGCGGTCGGTGACCACGGCGGCGCGGGCCATGTAACCGGAGTCCTCCAGCAGTGCCAGCAGCACGAACATCAGCGCCATCAGTGGTGCGAAGGTCAGCAGCATGCCGACGCCGGCGACCAGCCCGTCGACCAGCAGGCCGTCGACCCAGCTACCACCCAGGCCCACGAGCTCCATCACCCGATGGGCGCCGTCGCTGAGCGGGCCGGCGAAGAACTGGTCAAGCGCGTCCTGCAGCGGGGCGGCGACCGTGGTGGTGGTCTGGAAGACCACCCACATGACGGCCATGAAGATCAGCGGCCCGATGACCGGGGCGGTGACCCAACGGTCCACCCGGTCGCTCCACGAGGCGCGGGCCTCACCACTGTCGAGGGTGCCCGCGCTGACGGCCTGCTCGATGAAGGCGAAACGCTCGTCCTCGCGCACCAGGTCGGCATCCAGCGGGTCGAGCCCGGCATCAGGAACGGTGCCCAGCGTCCGGGCTTCCGCGGCGGGCGCCTCGAGCTGTTCGTGGACGACCCGTGCCAGGGTCTCGATCCCGTCGCGACGGCGCGGGTCGAGTGCCACCACGGGGCAGCCCAGCTGGGTGGACAGGGCAAAAGTGTCCACCCCGATGCCCCGGTGGCGGGCGACGTCGAGCATGGTGAGGGCCACCACGACCTTCATGTCGCGCTCGCGCAGCTGGGCGACGATGTAGAGGCTGCGCGCCAGGTGGGCGGCATCAGCCACGACCACGCTGACATCGGGGCGCTCGTCGGCGGGCCCGGTGACCAGCAGCTCGCGGGTCAGCGCCTCGTCGGGGCTGACCGGGTCGAGCGAGTAGGCGCCGGGCAGGTCGATCAGGGTCATGTCGAGTGGACGGGTTCCGCCGTGCTCCCCGCAGGAGCAGCCGGTGCAGGTGCAGGGACTCTGCCCGCAGCCGCACGGGCCGGCGGGGGCGGTGCTGTGCCACACGCCACGCGAGACGCTCACCGTGGTGCCGGGCCAGTTGCCCATGGTGACCTTGGCGCCGGTGAGCGCATTGAACAGTGTGGACTTGCCGACGTTCGGGGCTCCGACGAGTGCGATCACGGGAGCGCCCACGCCGGCACCGGCACCATTGCTCTCGTCGCAGCAGGCCTTGGCGGTGAGAATGCTGGGGCGGTCCTTGATCTGGAGCAGAACCGGCGCGTCCTGGTCGATGCTCATCGCCGCCCCGCCACGGCCAGGTCCTGGTGCTCGACGTAGAGGCGCTGCAGCATGGAGCGGTCGAGCGCGATCCGCGAGCCGGCGACGCTGAGCACGCGGCCGCCACCGCTGGTGGCGTGCACCAGGTTCACCTGCGCTCCGCGACGGATTCCGAGTGCGGCCAGTCGGCGACACAGCTCCGGGCTGCCCTCGGTCCGCACGAGTGTCAGGGGACTGCCCAGGGGGGCCGCATCAAGACTCATCGGTGGCGTCATGCCAGGCACTCTACGCCCTACTTAGGCAAGCCTAAGCAAAGGGGGCCACCAACAAGCAACACTCCTCGCAAATCACCTTGTCAGAGAGTCCCGAGCAGGCATTCCTGGACCCACGCCGTCCACTGGTAGAGCTCGTACACCCACGACCGAGGGTCATCCTCGGGCAACTCGGCCACTTCGGAGGCGCTGGTCTCGTCGACGATCCCGAGCCTCGCCGCCAGGGCCAGGCGGACCGCGGTCAGCGTCTTCAGCCAGGCCGCCACCGACTCGGCCTCGACATGGCACACACCCTTGCGGCCGGTGACGGCAAGGTCGGCCAGCACCACCTGGGCATCGGTCACCTTCTGATCGCGCTGCTGGGTCTGGGTGAAGCGACGGAAGTCATGCGAGGCAGCCGGGTCGTCGGGATAGGCATCGGGAAAGATGCGCCGCACCACTGGGTCGTCGAGGTCGAGCCCCGCATTCGGGTCGTCGACCGAGCCGCCGACCTCGGCACTGAAGTCCGCCTCCCACCGTGCGAATGGGTCCTGGGGGAAGGGGTCTTCCCCGGAGTCCTTGGCGGCCGAGCGCGCCGCGTGCTGGCGTCGTGCCAGGTCGTCCGGGTCCAGCAGCTCGACAACCTGCTCCACCAGGCTTGCCAACAGGCCCGGCTCCCCCTTGTCGAAGTGGATGCTCAGCCCGTACTCCTCGGGTTCAATTCCGCGCATCTCACTCCCCCTGCTGCATCGTGGCCCACAGGCCATAGCCGTGCATGGCGTTGACGTCGCGCTCCACCTGCTCCCGGCCCCCGCTGGAGACGGCGCACTTGCCCTCGTTGTGCACCTGCAGCATCAGCCGCTCGGCCTTCTCGCGGGTGAAGCCGAAGTAGGTGGTGAAGACGTGGGTGACATAGCTCATCAGGTTCACCGGGTCGTCCCAGACCAGGCAGACCCACGGCTCCTGGGTCTGCTCCTGCTCGTCCGCACGCTCGACGACGGCGGTGCCACCCGACGGCGTGGTGGTCGGCTCGCTGCTCATGCCCTCCATTGTGACGCACCTGACCGACAACCTCACCCAGCCGTCCCGGTCAGGGTTCTGTCGCAGCGGTGCGACACAACCCTGACCAAGGTCCACTGGCAGCGATGAGCCCACACTAGCCAGACAGACTAGACAGCCCCACTAAGTAGTAACACTATTGAGCTATGGCAACCCAACCCTGGCCCAGCGAGTGGCTGCGCGGAACCCTCACCCTCGCGGTGCTGCGCGTGCTCTCCGACGGGCCCACCTATGGCTACGCGATCGCCAACGCGCTGGCCGACGCAGGCTTCGGCGACATCAAGGGCGGCACCCTCTACCCACTGCTCAGCCGGCTGGAGACCCAGGGCCTCGTCGAGACCGAGTGGCGCGAGGGAGACGGCGGCCCCGGCCGCAAGTACTTCCAGCTCACCGAACTGGGGCTGCGCCGCTACCACCAGCAGGCACCCCTGTGGCGGGCCTTCTGCGAACACACCAGCAACTTCATCAACCCCGATCAGCCCCACCAGAACCCGGAGGCATGACATGAACGCCAAGCAGCTCACCGACAAGCAGTGGCTCGACGAGATGATCATCGAACTTCGCCTGCGCAATGTCCGGGGCCCCGCCATCGGCGACGCGGTTGCCGCCGTGGAGACGCACTGCGCCGAATCCGGCGAGAGCGCCACCGGGGCCTTCGGCCACCCGCGCGAGTACGCCCGTGCCCTTGAATTCCCCGCCGACCAGGTCAGCAAGACCGCGCCCGGCCAGTGGGTACGCCTGATGTCCCCGATCGCCATTGGCCTCGTTGGGCTGTACCTGGTGCCGGGCATCGTGCTGGCCCTGTTCACCCACGAGCCCGTCGCGGTGCGGTGGGGCGACATCGCCACGCTGGCGCTGATGGCCGCTGTCGTGGTGCTGCTGGCTCGGGTCCACGGCGTGCTGCAGGCCATCCTGCAGCGGTGGATCAACGCTGCCCTGATCCTCGGCGGCGGCATCACGCTGCTGACCATGACCCAGGTGCTGCTCGACGTCACCGCCTTCCACGTGCCGCTCTGGCTCGCAGCCGTGGTCTGCCTGGCTGCCCTGGCCTACTCGGTGATCGGCATGCGTCAAGTGATCGAGACCGAGCAGGACTTGATCATTGACCCCCGCACTCGCCGTCCGAAGAACCCCGCCATCGCGGCGGCGGCCAGTTGGATCTTCGTGATCAGCGCCGTCGGGCTGGGCCTGATCAGCGCGATCCCGCTCTGGATGGCCAGCTGACCAGAAGCAATGGGCGGTCGCTCCGACGTGCGCAGTCATCTGCGCACGTCGGGCCGTCACAGGCAGGCGCTGCAGCGCGTGCCCCGGTAGCCACCACGTGGGGGGTCCAATCCGTACGTCGAGGCGCCCAGTGAAAGCCCCTGTCGCCAGGGCGGATCGTCCAATAGTGTGCAATCCATGACCACCGCACTGCTCACCGACCACTACGAGCTCACCATGGTCCGCGCGGCCCTGGGGTCGGGCACGGCCTTTCGCCGTAGCGTCTTCGAGCTCTTCCCCCGCCGCCTGCCGGAGGGGCGACGCTACGGCGTGGTGGCCGGCGTCGGCCGGATGCTCGACGCGCTGGAGGAGTTCACCTTCGACGACCAGACCGTCGACTGGCTGCTAGACAAGGACGTGGTCAATGCCGAGTGCGCCGACTGGCTGCGTGACTACCGCTTCACCGGCACCATGTGGGGCTATCCCGAAGGTGAGGTCTACTTCCCCGGCTCTCCCCTGCTGCGAGTCGAGGGCAGCTTCGCCGAGGCCTGCGTGCTGGAGACCCTGCTGCTGAGCATCTACAACCACGACTCCGCGATGGCCTCGGCCGCCAGCCGGATGACGGCGATGGCCGAGGGGCGCCCCTGCATCGAGATGGGCTCCCGACGCGCCCACGAGCAGGCCGCCGTCGCCGCCGCCCGCGCCGCCTACATCGCCGGCTTCGCCTCCAGCTCCAATCTGGAGGCCGGCCGGCGCTACGGCGTGCCCACCGGTGGCACCGCCGCCCACTCCTTCACCCTGCTGCACGACTCCGAGCGCGAGGCCTTCCAGGCCCAGCTCGACGCCCTCGGCGAGGACACCACCCTGCTGGTGGACACCTATGACATCGAGGCGGCCGTGCGCACCGGCGTCGAACTGACCAAGGGCCGCCTCGGCGCGATCCGCCTCGACTCCGGCGACCACGCCATGGTCGCCCGGGAGGTCCGTGACCTGCTCGACGACCTGGGCGCCGAGGAGACCCGCATCATCGTCACCAGCGACCTCGACGAGTGGCAGATCGCCGCGCTGCGCGGTGCGCCGGTCGACGGCTACGGGGTGGGCACCTCGGTGGTCACCGGCTCCGGCCATCCGACCTGTGGCTTCGTCTACAAGCTGGTGGCCCGCGCCAGCTCCGACGAGCCGGATACCGAGCTGCTTCCCGTGGCCAAGAAGTCGATGAACAAGAACACCGTCGGCGGCCGCAAGTTCGCCATGCGCCGCCTGGACGCCAAGGGCCGCGCCCAGGCCGAGATCGTCGGCATCGGCAACCCGCCGTCCAGCGACGGCGACGACCGGCAGCTGATGGTCGAGCTGGTCCGCGATGGCGTCGTGGTCGGCCGCGAGCCGATCGAGGCCGCCCGGGAGCGCCACGAGCGCTCCCGCGCCGAGCTGCCCAAGGCGGCGCTGCGGGTCAGCAAGGGAGAGCCGGCGATCGCGACCATCATCCTGGACCCCGAGGGCGACGAGGCCTACAACCCCTACCTTCACTCGGCCGTGCCGACCAACATCTGAGGAGGACCCATGAGCAACGCACTGGTGGTCGTCGACGTCCAGCTGGACTTCTGCGAAGGCGGATCGCTGGGTGTCGACGGAGGCAACCTGGTGGCCTCCAAGATCGCCTCCCAGCTGACCGACCGGCGGGGCGGCTATGACCACGTGGTGGCCACCCGCGACCACCACATCGACCCGGGCAGCCACTTCAGCGACGAGCCCGACTTCGTCGACTCCTGGCCGCCGCACTGCGTGGTGGGCACTCCCGGCCAGCAATTGCACCCCGACCTGACCGGCATCGACTTCGACGCCATCTTCGACAAGGGCTCCTACGAGGCGGCCTATTCGGGCTTCGAGGGCTCGATCGGGGGCGACGAGGACGGCGAGCGGCTGGCCGACTGGCTACGCTCGCGCCGCGTCACCCGCGTCGACGTGGTCGGCATCGCCACCGACTTCTGCGTGCGCGCCACCGCCCTGGACTCGGCGCGGGAGGGATTCACGACGGGCGTCTTCGCGCAGCTCACCGCGGCGGTCTCGCCCGACCGGGTCCCCGAGGTCTTCGACGAGCTGCGGGCGGCGGGGGTCTCCATCCACTGAGCCAGGCCCTGGCCCACCCCGAACACGACAATGCCCCGGCACCAACAGGTCCCGGGGCAGTGTCGTGTCGTGTCGGCCGCTCAGATGCGGCCGGCCTCCTTGGCGCGGAAGCGTGCCAGGGCGGCCTTGCGTGCCGCCTCGGACTCGCGCGCGATGCCGGCGGCAGCCTCGTCGTCGCGGGTCAGGTTCTCGCCGGTCTCCGGGTCGAAGACGTGCATCTGCGACGGGTCGAAGCAGAACTCGGCCTGGTCACCCTCGCGCAGGAAGGAGCGTGAGTCGAGGTTGACGATCATCTGGTTCCGCATGCCCTCGCCGTCCAGCTCGCGGTCGAGCTCGTTCAGCTTGTCCTTGGCGCGCTCGTCCACCTCCATGGGCAGGTAGGCGTACTGCTCATTGCCCAGCCACTCGGTCTGGTCGGCATCGGCGGTGAAGTGCACCAGGTTGCTGCCCGAGTTCTGCACCGTGGCGTCCTTGATGTGTTCGGGACGCAGGCCACAGATCACGATCTCGCGCCCCTGCAGCTTGGCAGCCAGCTCGGGCGTCGGGGTGACGTCCATGTAGGGCAGGCGCAGCACGCCGTTCTGCACGCGGGCGGGCAGGAAGTTCATCGGCGGGGAGCCAATGAAGCCGGCGACGAACAGGTTGAGCGGCTGCTCGTAGAGCTCGCGCGGCGAGGCACACTGCTGGATGACGCCCTTCTTCAGCACGGTGACACGGTCACCCAGGGTCATGGCCTCGGTCTGGTCGTGGGTGACGTAGATCGTGGTCATGCCCATCCGGCGCTGCAGGCGGGCGATCTCGGTGCGCATCTGGCCGCGCAGCTTGGCGTCCAGGTTGCTCAAGGGCTCGTCGAAGAGGAAGGCCTCGGCCTCGCGCACGATGGCGCGGCCCATGGCCACGCGCTGGCGCTGGCCGCCCGACAGGTTGCCGGGCTTGCGCTGTAGGTGGTCGGTCAGGTCCAGCATCGCCGCGGCATTGTTGACCTTCTCGGTGATCTCGGCCTCGGACAACTTGCCCTTGCCCAGTCGCAGCGGGAAGGCGATGTTCTCGAAGACCGTCAGGTGCGGGTAGAGCGCGTAGTTCTGGAAGACCATCGCCAGGTTGCGGTCGCGCGGGGCCAGCTCGTTGACGCGCTTGCCGTCGATGAGCATGTCGCCGGAGGTGATGTCCTCCAGGCCGACGACCATGCGCAGCAGGGTCGACTTGCCACAGCCGGAGGGCCCGACGAGGATCATGAACTCGCCGTCGGCGATGTCGATGCTGACGTCGTTGACGGCCGGGAAGCCGTCGCCGTACTTCTTGACGATGTTGTTGAGTGTGATGCTTGCCATTTCTAGCTCCTGTTGTGTCGCGGAGGGCCTCAGCCCTTGACCGCGCCCGAGGTGAGGCCCGAGACGATCTGGCGCTGGAAGACGAGCACCAGGATCACGACGGGGATGGTGACGACGACGGCGGCGGCGCTGATGGCACCGGTGGGCTGGACGAACTGGCTGGCGCCGGTGAAGAAGGCCAGCGCGGCGGGCACGGTGCGGGCGTGCTCACTGGTCAGGTTCGAGGCGAAGACGAAGTCGTTCCAGGCGGTGAAGAAGACGATGATCGCGGTGGTGAAGACACCGGGGGCCGCCAGCGGGGCGATGACCTTGCGGAAGGCCTCCCAGTTGGTGGCGCCGTCCACCTGGGCGGCCTGTTCCATCTCCCACGGGATCTGCTGGAAGAAGGCCGACAGGGTCCAGATGCTCAGCGGCAGCGTCAGGGCCAGGTAGGGCAGGACCAGGCCGGGGATGGTGTCGAACAGGCCGACCTGGCGCCACAGGTTGAACAGCGGCGTCACCATGGCGATCACCGGGAAGAAGCTCACCGCCAGGGCGGTGGTCAGGATCATCTTCTTGCCGGGGAAGTCCAACCGGGCGATGGCGTAGGCGCAGAAGGTGGCCAGCACCACCGAGATCAGGGTCGCGGTGAGGCAGACGATGACCGAGTTCCACAGCGCCGGCATGAACAGGTCCTTGGCGCCGCCGGTGAAGATCAGCCGGTAGTTGTCGAGGGTCGGCTCCTTGGGCCAGAAGTTGCCGAACATGTTCTTGCTGGAGTCGGCCAGTGCCGCGTCGCTCTTGAGCGAGGTGGCCAGGATCCACACCAGCGGGATGAGGGTCCACAGCATGATGGGGATCGAGCCGATGCCCATCCACAGCTTGGCCTTGGGCGAGATGTTGGTTTCCATGTCAGTTCCTTCCCCCGGCCAGGTCGACATTGAAGCCCTTCACGAAGAGGGCTGCGATACCGAGCACGCACAGGAAGAGGATCACGGCCAGGCAGGAGCCCATGCCGATCTCCACGCGGCTGATCGTCTCGTTGGCCACCAGCATCGACAGGGTCATCGTGTCGTTGGCGCCACCGGTCATGACGTAGGGGTTGTCGTAGATGCGGAAGGCATCGAGGGTGCGGAAGAGGGTCGCGACCATGATCGAGGCCTTCATGTTGGGCAGCACGACGCGGCGCATCTTCTGCCACCAGGTGGCGCCGTCGACGACGGCAGCCTCCTCCATGGCTCCGTCGATCTGCGCCAGGCCCGCCAGCAGCAGCAGCGACATGAAGGGCGTGGTCTTCCAGATCTCGGACAGGCAGATGATCGCCAGCGAGCTCCAGGTGCCGCCGAACCAGTTGTAGTCCAGGTCGAAGGCGCCGAAGCTCAGCGTGTGCAGCCAGTGGTTGACGAAGCCGGTGTCGAACTGGGCGGCGTACTTCCAGCTGAAGGCCGAGACCACCGTGATGATGGCATAGGGGATCAGCACGACGGTGCGCAGCGTGCGACGCGGGATGACGATCTTGTTCATCACCAGGGCGATGATGAAGCCGAGCACCAGCTCGAAGACCAGGGTGATGACGGTGATCGCCACCGTGATGCCCATGGCCTTCCAGAACAGGTTGTCGGTCAGGGCCGTCACGTAGTTGTTGAGCCCGACGAACTTGCGTCCGTCGGGGTCGGTGAGCCGGTACTGGAAGAGGGAGAGCCAGATGGCGTTGAGGATGGGCCACATGGTCACCAGGACCATGACGACGAAGGCGGGTCCGGCCAGCATCCAGCCGAGCTTGCGCTCCTCCTTGGCACGGTCGGACAGGACAGGCTTGCGCGCCTTGCCGGCGGCATTGGGTGCGATGGTGCTCACAGCAGCGCATCTCCCTTCAGGACGTCCATGATGAACTGCTGGGCCTCGGCGGGCGTCTGTTCATCCACCTGGTCTGGCGGGCTGAAGCGCTGCTGCACGCCGGTGGAGATGTCGCCGTAGTACTGCGACCGCGGACGGGGCGCGGCCACGTCGAGCGAGTCACGGATCTGGGCGGCGATCCCGTTCGGGAAGGCCTTCTTCACGCCGGCGTCATCGAAGGCGGCCTTCGACGATGCAGGGTTGCCGGTGCCGACCATGTAGTCGATCTGGTGTTCCACCGAGGTGATGCACTGGGCGGCCTGGTAGGCCAGCTCGGGGTGCGCGGACTTGGCGCCGACACCGATGTCGATGCCGCCGAAGGGCGGCGCCGACTCCTTGCCAGCGACGGTCTGCGGATACTGCACCGCGGCCACGTCGTCGACCCACGGCACCTTGGCGGCGCCGAGGGCGGCGTAGACATAGGGCCAGTTGAGCATGAAGCCCGAGCTGGCATTGCTCTGGAAGAGGTTGAGTGCCTCGGTCTCCGACGAGGAGCCGACGGCCGGGCCTCCGACGCCGGTGTCGACGACCTTCTTGATCACCTTGGCGGCCTCACGGCCGGCCTCGGAGTCCAGGCCCATCTTCATGTCCTCGTAGGTGGCACCGGGGGTCTCGACGATGTGACCGCCAGCTCCCTCGACCAGGGCGTTGACCCACACGGTGTAGCCCTCGTAGAGCTTGCCCTGCACGCCGACGGTGGTGTCAGTCTTCTGCGCCGCCTCGATCACCTGGTCCCAGGTGACGGGCTTGGACATGTCCAGCCCGGCCTTCTCGGCGACCGACTTGCGGTACCACAGCAGCTGGGTGTTGGCCCAGAAGGGGACGGCGACGAGCTCGTCCTTCCAATGCGCGGCGTCGATGGCCGACTGCACGCGGTCCTTGGTGAACTCGGCCTTCATCTGCTCCGGCACCGGGGCCAGGTAGCCGGCCTCGGCGAACTCGGGCACGAAGACCGGGTCGAGGCTCATCAGGTCCATGCCCGTGTCACCGGCAGCCAGGCGGCGCAGCAGCTGCGTGCGCTGGTCGGAGGCGCTGTTGGGCAGCTGCTGGACGTTGATCCTGTACTTGCCACCGGAGGCATCACTGCACTCCTTGGCCAGCTGGGCCTGGCCACCGCCGGCGGGATTTGCGCCGCCGCCGTCGGGGTTGATGAACCAGGTCAGTTCGGGGGTGCCGGAGCTCTGCTCCTGAGAGCTGCATCCGGCCAGTGCTCCCGTCGCACACATCGTCAGGGCCAGTGTCAGTGCCGCCCTGCGGTACCGCTTCCTCGCGATTCCCATGAATACCTTCCCTGCACCGTCGTGGTGGACAGTGCCCCCAGCGACGGTGCTGTACGTGATGTCGGGATCCTCTCCCAACATCCGCAGTATGTCATTTGAACGCGCCAACAACTAGTGGCAACCGCAACGTGAACGGCCAGATCTGCCCTATAAGGGGCGGCTCCGGTCGCGGTTCACACCATCAGCGCTTGTCAGGCAGCTGGGCGAAACCATTCATCACTGCAGCGAGCCGTCCGGCCCGTTCCGAGGCGTAGACGTCCTCGAGCAGCATCGGCTCCCCCGACGGGCCGGTCAGCGGCACCCGCCAGTTGGGGTACTCGTCGATGGTGCCGGGCTGGTTCTGGGTACGACGATCCCCCACCGCGTCCACCAGGGCCGCGTTGAGCACCTTGGACGGTGTCCAGGTGAGCATGCGGTGCATGGCGAGCACGATCTGCTCCACGTCGCGGCTCTCGTAGTCCTCCTGGGACAGCGCACCGTGGGCCACCAATGCCTCGATCATCGACTGCTGCTCGGCACGACCGTGCTCCAGCTCGTCCTCCAGGCTCTCGGTGAGCATGCCGAGCCTGTCGCGCAGGCGGATGTGGTCCCCGGCCAGGTATCCAGTGGTGGGCGGCAGGTCGTGGGTGGTGACCGAACTCATCGCGTACTCCCGCCAGCGCTCGGGCGGGGTGGGTCCCTGCTCGTCCTGCTCGAACCACATCACTGAGGTGCCCAGGATGCCGCGGCGGCTCAGGTACTCGCGCACCCACGGCTGGACCGTTCCCAGGTCCTCGCCCACCACCAGCGCCTGCGCCCGGTGGGCCTCCAGCGCCAGGATGCCGATCATGGCGTCGTGGTCGTAGCGGACGTAGGTGCCCTCCTTGGCGGTCTTGCCGGCCGGCACCCACCACAGCCGGAAGAGCCCGATGATGTGGTCCACGCGCAGCCCGCCGGCATGGCGCAGCACCCCCTGCACCATCTGGCGGAAGGGCGCATAGCCCAGGTCGGCGAGCCGGTCGGGGCGCCACGGCGGCTGCCCCCAGTCCTGGCCCAGCTGGCTGTAGGCATCCGGCGGTGCACCGACGGTGCAGCCCTGGGCGAAGACGTCGGACAGCATCCACGTCTCGGCGCCCGAGGCGTTCACACCGACGGCCAGGTCGCTCACGATGCCCACCGGCATGCCGGCGTCGCGCGCGACCTGCTGGGTGGCCGACATCTGGGTCTCGGCGATCCACTGCAGCCACTTGTAGAAGCGGATCCGCTCGACGTTCACGCGGTGGAACTCGGCAACCTGCGGCGAGGTGGGTCGCTGCAGCTCGACCGGCCACTGGCGCCAGTCGTGGCCGTGCTCCTCGAACAGCGCGCACCAGGTGGCGAAGTCGCGCAGCTGGCGCCCCTCGCGGCGGATGAAGTGGTTGAAGGCCATCTCGCGGGCGGGGCGGCGGCCGGCGGCGAAGATGATCTCCAGCGCCTTGACCTTGGCCTGCCAGGACTCGTTGCGACGCACCTCGTCGACGCCGTCGAGCTCCTCGAGGAGCTCTTGGCGCAGCTCCTCGACGGCCTCCCGGTCGGCCTGCGAGAGGGTCGCGTACTCGTCGATCGCCTCGGGCCGGATGTAGAGCGGGTTGACGTACATGCGGCTGGTCGGCAGGTAGGGCGAGGGCTCGAGCGGCGGCTGCGGCTGGGCGGCGTGCAGCGGGTTGACCAGCACGTAGCCGGCGAACTGCTGGGTGGCCGACCACACCGACAGGTCGGCCAGGTCGGTGAGGTCGCCAACACCCCAGGAGCCCTGCGAGCGCAAGCTGTAGAGCTGGGTGGCATAGCCCCAGACGCGGCGGTCGTTCATGCTGCGCGGCAGGCCGAGGAAGCTGGGGGTGATCACCAGGGTGGACTCGACGTCGACCTCCTGGCTGCGCAGCACCATGCGGTGGTAGCCCAGCGGCAGGTCGGCGGGCAGCTGGAAGGTGGCCTCACCGGTCCAGACGCCGTCCACCTCGCGGTCGGGATTGTCATTGGTGGCCTGGGTGGCGTCGCGGGTCTCGCCGTTCTCCAGCCGGATGTAGAGGTGGGCGTCGGCGCCGGAGGCAACGTGCACGTTCACCCAGACCGGCTGGCCCTGCTCCTGCACGACGCACGGCGGCAGGGCACGTCGCCACGGACGAAGGCGCAGTTCTTCGACGGCGGCGGCCGCCTTCTCGGGGGTGGAGGCATCGATCTCCAGGCTGGCGAGGACGGTGACGACGGTCTCGTCACTGACCTGGGTCTGGCGACCCTTCCAGTCCCAGAATTCAGTTGCGATTCCGAAGTGCTCGGCCAGTTCGGCGAGCAGCGGGTCGTTCAGGGCCATCAGTGCGTCCAGTCCGTCGGCAGTGCAAGGGTCCGCACAAGACTACCGGCCCTAGGCTGAGGTTCTGCCCAGCCCGACCCGCAGGAGGAAGCCGATGAGACTCGCCGTCGCCGAGATGGACAGCACACGCGACCACTTCGAGCTCAACCCCTGGCAGGACGGGGAGCGCCGCCTCACCTTCCACCTGACGCTGGACGGCAACCCGGAGCTGGCCGCGGCCGCGCGCCGGGTGCACGAGGCCTTGGGCGCATTGCCCCCGGCGCGGCTGGTGCCGGTGGAGTGGCTGCACCTGACGATGAGCGGTTTTGGCCGCGTCGGTGAGGTCTCCTCCGAGGCGCTGGCGCAGATCGAGGAGGGCGTCTTCTCCCGGTGGGAGGAGTTCTCGCACGAGCGCATCAGCTATGACCAGCTCCTCGTCGCGCACGAGTCGGTGATGCTGACCGCCCGGATCGACGACTGGCTGCCCGAGCTGGCCCGGGTGCAGCGCGAGGTGGTCGACGAGGTGCTGGGCCAGCGGCAGTGGCGCCAGCTGTGGCCGCACAGCTCGCTGGCCTACATGGCCGGGGCGGTGCCGGCCGAGCAGCTGCGGGAGTGCTTGGCCGGGGTGGCCGCGGCGCTTCCCGACGCCGTCGAGGCCCGTCCCACGCTGACGCTGATGGAGTTGGCCCGCGACACCGGCAACTATGAATGGCGGGTGCTGCGCAGCGCGTAGCCGGCCCCGACGATCCCGCCAAGGCTGCCCAGGCACAGGTCGCCCAGGGTGTCGGTGTAGGCGTCCGCAAGCTCCGTGCCGAAGCGAATGAAGGTGAACCACTCCCCCAGTTCCCAGACGATGGCGATCATCGACCCCAGCCCGGCGATGGCCAGTGCCCGCACCAGGCGCGGAGCCCGCCCATCAGCGTCCAGCAGGAGGCCCAGGCCCGACATCAGCAACGCCCAGTTCATGAAGTGGCACCAGTCGTCCCACCACATGAGCCGGTCGTAGAGGTCGAGGGTGTTGCCCGTGACGTCCACCAGGAAGGGTGCCATCACCAGGGCGCTGGCAGTCCACCCGCGGGTGTCCAGCCGGTGGGTGAGCCGCAGCGCCACGGGAAGGGCCAGCATGAGCACGGGATAGGCCACCAGCCTCGCGGTGAATGCCTTTCCGCGGAACTGCGGCAGTTCGGGGACCAGCACGGCGACCAGCAACTGGACGACGGTGGCGACGATCAGGACGCCGCAGGCCCAGGACATACGGGACTGGCGTGGAGTGGTCATCGCCCGAAGACGATCGGGGTGCCGCTGACGTCTCCGATGTCGACCACCTGGGTGCCGCCGGCGAGGTCGGCGAGGCTGCGCCGGCCCGGATCGGCCAGCGGCCACAGCACGCAGGCCAGGAAGCCGATGCCGGTGATGCCGAGGCCGCGCTGCACGATGCTGCGCCGCAGTGCACGGTGCCAGGGCAGGGCGGTCTTCGAGGTCCAGCCGGGCTCGCGCCAGCGTCCCTGTTCGGCCACCCGCAGGCCGGCGCTGCGATGCCCGAAGGTGGCGCCCATGGTCGAAAGGCAGGCCACGTCGTAGGCCACGCGCAGCAGGATCCCGGGGATCGCCGCCTGGATCCACACCGGCAGCAGGCCATAGCTGAGCCACATCTCCAGCGGCGGGAAACGCCCCCCGCCGGTGAGGATGGACACGCGCATGATGCCGACGATCTCGTTGACCAGGGGCTGGTGCCAGTGGTCGAAGAGCATCAGGGAGGCGAGCCACAGCGGGAAGGCGTCGAGCAGGTAGGCCCGTACCCGGGCCCACCAGCTGGCCAGCTGCACGTGCTCGTCGGCGATGGGCGGAGTGGACGCCACGGCGTTCACCTCATGCGTCCACGTCGCGCCGTCCCACCAGCGCAGCTCTGCCGTGCCGGTGGGATCGGTGTACCACCCGGGGACGGGGTTCACCGGGCGCGGACCACCTGGGTGCGGGAGGCCATGTCGTGCAGGGTCTGGCGCAGGCGGGTGCCCAGCGGCATCAGGAAGCTGACCACCTGCACCGGGAAGAAGGTGGCGGAGAAGACGAGGACCAGGGTCCGCACCAGGGCTGCCCCCCAGCCGAGCTGGCGCGGCGCATGCCCCTCGCCGACGGGCACCACGCGCAGGCCCATCAGCTTCTGGCCCAGGGTGGCGCCGAGGAACTTCCAGCACAGCAGCAGGTAGACGAACAGCACGGCGGTCCAGATCCCATTCAGTGCCGTGGCATGGTTCATGAACTCGGCATTGGCGACCATCTCCGGGTCGATGCGGGTGTTGCCGGCCCGGGCCTGGACCATGAGCTCGTCGATGAAGGTGGAGTAGGAGGCCCAGAACTTGCGGGCGAAGTTCCAGCCCAGGGCCGTCGCCACCAGCGAGGTGAGGATCGAGTCAACGATGAAACCGATCGCGCGGCTGGGATAGCCGGCGAAGGGGACGCCGTCGGGCGTGCGATCCGGTCGGCCGGCCTGCTGCACGCCGCCCCACTGCGGCTGCGACGGGTACTGCTGCGGCTGGCCCGCGGGAGCGGCCGGGTCTGCCGGACGCGGCGCGAAGGGGTCCTGGCCCACGGGAACGCCCTGAAGGCCCTGCGCGCTCCACGGGTCCTGTCCCGGGGCGCCGGCGACGGGCGTGGCAGGGCGGGCGGGGCGGGTGTTGTGGGTCCACTGCTGCCCGTCCCAGTAGCGCTCGCGGGCGCCGTCGGCAGGGTCGGGGTACCAGTCCATCGGGGGTGTGCTCACCTCGCCAGTATCCCATGGCCGTTCAAGCAACCGGCCGCCTCGTCAGCGTGCGGCCTCGTTGGCGACGGGTCCGATCCGCCAGCCGGCCAGGATGGCGATGCAGCAGCAGGCGGTGGTGGCCACGAAGAGCCAGCCGAAGGCGTGTGCCTCGGCGCCCTGTGGGTGCAGGGAACCGAAGACGGCGCCGGCCAGTCCGGTGATGATCGAGTTGCCGAGGCCCTCAGCGGTCTGCAGCGAGGACGTGTTGCGGCCCAGGCGCGCCGGACTCGACAGCGTCATCACGGCCAGGGAGGCGCTGGCCACGCCCAGGCCCATGCCGAATCCGGCGATGGTCCAGCCGATGGCGGCCAGCCACAGGCTTCCCGCGGGATGCCAGGCCTGGAAGGCGATCGTCGCCAGACCGAGCACGGTACAGGCAAGGCCCACCTGGATGATCTGGTCGCGTCGCAGCCGCAGCCAGGGGCGTGCCTGGACCCAGGACCCCACGGTCCAGCCCACCGAGCCGATGGTCAGCGCCAGGCCCGCCTGGAACAGGCTCATCCCGCGCCCCTCCACCAGGGACAGCGGCAGGAAGGCCTCGGTGGCGAAGAAGGCCCCGGACTGGCAGGCGCGGGTCCAGACCACGGCGGACAGTCCAGGGCTCATCCGCAGGAAGCCGTCGGGCATCAGTCGCGGGACCGAGACCAGCAGCAGGACGACGGCAACCAGGCCCGTCGCGGCACCCGAGCAGCCGAGCCACTGCCCGGCCACCTGCAGGCCTGCCGCGGAGAGGGCCGCCAGGGCCGCTGCCCACAGCGGCACGGGCGAGGCATCCCCCTCGTCGGGCACGTGGCGGCGGGACAGTTCCAGCAGCGGTCGCGCCGCCAGGGCTGCCGCGGCCAGCAGCAGCGGCACCAGGGCCCAGAAGACCCAGTGCCAGCCCAGCCGGTGAGTGATGGCGGCCGCGACGGGTGGCCCGATGAAGGCGGGCATCACCCAGCACATGCTGAACCAGGTCATGATCGCCGCGCGGCGTTCCGCGTCGAAGGCGATGGCCACCACCACCATCAGGCACAGGTTCATGGCGCCGCCGCCGATGCCCTGCAGGAAGCGTGCGGTGACCAGAACCCCCATCGTGGGGGCGGCGCCGGCCAGCAGCAGGCCCGCCAGGAAGACCGTCGTGCCTCCCGCCAGCGGCAGCACCGGGCCGAAGCGGTCAGAGAGCCGCCCGGCCACCGCGGTGGACAGCACCATGCCCAGGACGAAGAGGGTGAAGGCCCAGGCGTAGAGGTCGACGCTGCCCAGCTCCCGCGCGGCCTGCGGCATGGCGGTGGCCACCGCAACCGACTCGAAGGCGACGCAGGCCACGCCGGCGAGCAGTCCCACCATGAGCGCCCGCCGCTGCCCGTCGTCGAGCAGCCGTGGCTCGTCCCGCGCAGCGGCCGTGCCCATCGCGTCGCCTCCCTCCACCGTCCGACACCTGAGGGGCCGAGGTTATCGTCTCGCGGCCAGCGAACAGCCCAGCCCTCGTCAGGGAGGGATCGGCTGCCTAGAATCGAAGCCATGAGTCAACAGCTGGCACCCGGTTCGCAGACGGTCATCGACGAGCGCACGCAGGACATGGAGGCTGGTGACCAGGAACGCTTCAGTCACTACGTGCCCAAGGCGAAGCTCACCGAGGCGATGGTGATGGGCACTCCGGTGGTCGCGCTGTGCGGCAAGGTCTGGGTGCCCAGCCGCAACCCGGAGAAGTTCCCCGTCTGCCCTGAGTGCAAGGAGGTCTGGGAGAGCTTCAACGACCCGGGCCGCAAGGACCCCGACGCCTGAGCCTCACCAGGCCGCCCCGGCTGGGCGGGGCGGCAGGGCGTGACCCTTGGGGTGGAGCACACAACTGGTGCCGCCGGTGCGCCCCCAAGCCGACTCGAACTGGGCTCGGTCATAGGTGCGCCGCACCAGCGCGTTGGAGGCTTTCATCTGTGAGGCCGGGTCGTTGACCAGCACATTGCCGCGAGCGTCGAAGCCGCGCAGCACCATGAGGTGTCCGTTGGTGCCGAAGCCGGCGCCGGTGAGCTGGCTGCTGGAGAAGCTGGTGGACACGATCAGCGGGATTCCGGCCTTGATGAACAGCTCGGCCTCGGTCAGGCTGCGCAGCCGCGTGACGAATCCGGCCAGGCCGCGGGCCGAGGCGTAGGCGACGTTGAAGGGCCAGTTGCCGGTGCCCTGGTAGGCGGCATCCCACACGCCGCGAACCACCTGCTCCACCTGTGGGTCGATGTGCGGCGTGGGACGCACCCAGGCCGTCTCGGCGCTGCTGGCGCCTGCGCCCCAGTGGTCCAGGACCATGACGGTCGAGGTCGGGGAGCACCAGGCCTCTCCCCCGCCATTCCAGGCCGGGTAGTGACCGATGTGCATCATCTGGCTGTAGGCCGGCACGTCGAGCGCGAGGCCGCGCGCCACGCCCACCGGGCTGACCGGAGTGCTGGACTGCGCGGCGGTGGAGCCCACCACGGCCAGCTGGGAGATGATCGGCATGGCCGTCGTGCCGGCAGTGCGCAGCAGCTCGAGGCGCGCCTGGACATGCGTGAAGTGGGCGCTGGTGCGGGCTCGCAGGGTGTCAGTGGAGACAACGGCGAGGCTGTCGTACTGGCCGTTGACCGAGGTGCGGGCGGGGCTGGTGGCATTCGCGCTGGAGGAACCCCACAGGCCCATCACGAACCATTTGGTCCAGGTGCCCGCGGCGGTGCGGGCGCGCAGCTGGATGCGCACGGCGCTGCCGGGCTGGGTGCTGGCATTCCAGGAGCAGACCAGGTCACGGGCGCTGATTCCCACTGCCGTGACCGGTCCGGTCCAGCTGGCGACCCCTTGAGTGAGAGTGCGACCGGCGTGCGGGTCACGGTAGGTGGTGCTACGGCGTGCTGCGCTGAGGTAGAGGCCCTGGCGGGAGACCCTGGTGCCGTCGTGGCTGCCCAGGCCCCAACCGGCGCCGGACCAGCGAACCAGACGGCCCTGGCGGGTGGTGGCGGCCTGGGCAGTGCCGGCGGCCGTGGTGAGGGAGGCGGCTGCCGTCGCGGGGGCGGCGGCGAGCAGGGTGCGTCGGGAAAGGTGCATGACGACCAGTTTTCATCACGATCGTCATAATCGAGAAATCGGTCAGCTGGTGGCCGCGAGGTGGCGCAACGCGAGCTCGTAGCCGGCCAGGCCGAAGCCTGCCAGCACCGCCTCGGCATGGGGGCTGACCACGCTGTGGCGACGGAACTCCTCACGGGCGTGCACATTGCTGATGTGCACCTCCACCACGCGAGGCACCTGCACCACGGCATCGGCCAGCGCGATCGAATAGTGGGTCCAGGCGGCAGGATTCAGCACCACCGGCACGCCGGCATCGGCGGCCTCGTGCAGCCACTGGACCATCTCTCCCTCGAAGTCGGTCTGGCGCACCTCCACGTCCAGACCCAGGCTCTCCCCCACCACGACCAGACGTTCAGCCAGCTGCGCGTGGGTGGTGGAGCCGTAGACCTCGGGCTGGCGACGGCCCAGCCGGCCCAGGTTGACGCCGTTGAGGACCAGCACCCCGGTCAGTTCATCGCTCATCGGGACTCCTCCAGCCCCAACTGCAGGTACTGGGCGGCATAGCGGCCCTGCTGCAGCAGCTGGACATAGCGCTCGAAGACGGTCGACCCGTCGGCACCCGGGCCGTCACCACCGGAGTGGATGGTGCACACCCGCACCCCGTGCGACTCGGCCGAAGCCAGCAGGCGGCCTCGTTCGGCGCGCACCCGCTGGTCGGTGCTGCCGTCGTCGACGACGACCAGCACGCACGGCAGCTGATGACCCTCGTCGTCGAAGGGGTCCCGGAAGACATCGGCCGGCTGGCAGGCCTCGACCACCGGCAGCAGCGCATCGGCGTCGGCACTCAGGGCAGGGCGGCCGCTGGCATGGCGCAGCGCCTCCGCGATCCGCCGGGCAGCACGGGCGGCCAGCACGCTGCCGCCCCAGACCAGTGGCTGCGCATCGCCCAGGGCCAGCGCCAGCTCCTTGGCGGGGTTCTCGGCCAGGTTGCGGTGCGGTGAGCAGGCCTCCGCGACGCGGTCGGCGCAGGCGGCGATCCGCTCCGGGTCGACGCCAGGCCCCAGGCCCAGGTCGTGCAGCACGTCGAGCACCACCGCGACACTCGCCAGCGGGTCGTCGTCGACGGTGGGCACCAGCAGGGTGCTGCGGCCGGCGGCACGCTCGGCGATCGGCGAGCCAGGAGCGGCAGCCACCATGACGGCCGCACCACGGCGCACGGCCTCGGTGACGGCGCCGATGAGCCAGGCGTCGCTGCCGCCGCTGGCCAGCACCACCACCAGGTCGAGCGGTCCGACCCAGGCGGGAAGGCCCTCCAGCTGCCAGGCCACGAAGGGCACGGGGCAGACAGGCTCCAGCACGGCCCGCACCAGGCGGGCCTCCGCACCCAGCGCCAGGACACCACGCGGACGGTCCAGTCCCAGCTGCTGCGCGCCCGACGGGGCCGCAGCCCCGGCGAGCATGCGCACTCGGGCCCCCGCGCCGGCCAGCCGGCGCAACTGTTCATCAATGCCGTCCAGGGCCTCGGGGTCGTCGAGGCGTGAGTCGTCGAAGTCGATGGTCATCGGCCGGTGGTCCCCTCGCTCACGGTGCGACGGCTCACAGGGCGGAGGTCTTGCGGGCCTCGTCGACCAGCAGGACGGGGATCCCGTCGCGCACGGGGAAGGCCAGGCCGCAGGACCGGCTGGTGCACTGCAGCTCGTGGGTGTCGTAGTCGACCGCGAACTTGCTGTGACAGGCCGGGCAGGCCGCGATCTCCAGGAAGGTGGGCGAGAGCTCCATCTGGTCGGGCATTGGCTACTCCTCAAGCGGTGCCGGCCCACCGGTGCGGGCCGTGGAGCCCAGTCTAGGGTGCCCGGCCGGGCTCAGGCCGCCACCATGTGGTGCTCGCGCACGATCGAGCACAGGTCGTCGCGCACCGCCTCCATCACCGCCGGGTCGTCGGCCTCGACGGCCAGCCGCACCCACTGGCACTCCTCGTCCTGGGTGAGGCTGGCCCACCAGCTGCCGCGTCCGGTGACGATCCCGCGCAGCACCCGGCCCTCGCCGGGCTCACAGGACAGCACGTGGTGGCGGAAGCCGTGCTCCACCGCGCGCAGCGCCCCCGACGGGTCGGGTGAGGACAGGGTGAGCTCACCGGAGCAGCAGTGGCGTCCCACCGCCTCGGCCAGGCTCGACAGGGTCCTGCCCTGCTGCCCGACCAGGGCGACGGCCGCCAGGGCGGTCAGCAACCCGGAGCTGGCGCCGTAGAGGTCGCGCACGTGCCAGTGGCCGTCGTGCTCCAGGCCCAGGACGGCGTCGTGGATGGCCATGGTGCGCGAGACGTGGTGCTCGCCGACCGGGCACACGCGCAGGGTGCAGCCGAGTCCCAGAACCACCTCACTGACGTCATTGCCCATCAGGGTGTCCACCACCACGGGTCCACGGCGCCCGGCCAGCAGCACCGGGGCCAGCAGTGCGGCCACCGTCCCGGGACCCACCTGCTCGCCGCACTCGTCGAGCACGGCGCAGCGCGAGGCGTCGGCATCCAGCACGACGGCCAGGTCGGCTGCGTTGTCGAGCACGGCGCGGCGGGCCTGCTGCAGCCGGCCCGCCTCGAGGGCGCCGTTGTCGTGTGCGTCGAGGGGATGGTTCACCTGCACCAGGCGCAGCCCGGGCAGGCGCAGCAGGCCCGGGGCCAGGTGGGCTGCCACGCCATTGCCGGAGTCGAGCACGACGGTCAGCGGACGCAGCCGCCGCAGCCCCACCAGGCTGCGCAGGTGGGCGATGTAGTCGGCGCGGGTGTCGTCACTGCTGGTGGTGCCGTGGGTGGCCTTGCGGCCCTTGGCCATGATCCGCCCGCTCAGGGAGGCCACGTCGATGCGAGCCGCCTCGTTGATGATGCGCTGGCGCAGGGCCTGGTCCGGACGCACCGTCCCGAGGAACTGCAGGCCGTTGGAGCGGGCGCCGACCGAACCGAGGCCGATGTGCACCCCGGGCACCTCGAGCACGCCCGCGGTGTAGGAGGTCTGGTCGAGGCTGGTCAGCCCCAGGTCGACGATGTCGGCGCCGCGGCTGGCGGCCCCACGCACGAAGGCGGCGGCAAGTTCACGGCCCTGCGTACGAAGGTCGTGGCCCACGACGATGGTCGTGCCCTGGAGTTCGCACAGGGCGACGTAGGCGGCGCCGAGCACCCGGGCACCGTAGAGGTCCCACTGGGGGTCCATCCCCCCGATCCGGCCCCTGATTCCCCGGGCTGAACCCATGTGTCGACTGATCATGTCCATTCCCCGATTGACTGTCGGGGACAATCTAGCCGCAAGCTCAGCCGGGCTGCTCGCCCTCCTGCACCACCCGCAGGCGCCGGCGTTCGGCCAGCACCACCACCTCGGCGCTCGATTCCAGCCCTGGTTGAGGCTTGGCAGCCACTTCCTCGGGCAGCAGGCCCACCTCGCGCACGGCGTCGGCCAAGGCCAGTAGATCGTCAGGCTCGAGCTCCCCGGCCATCGGCGCCTCCGGTGCGACGCCCGGGTCGAGCCGAGGGCTGCGCACGACCGTCCAGCCACGCGGCACCGACAGGTGCTCGCAGTGCAGCCGGCACAGGTGGTAGCTGCCGGGGACGTGGTCGTCCGCCAAGGGTCCGAGCACGGCCACGGAGTCGGCATAGACATAGGTGAGGGTGGCGACGGCCCACTCGCGACACCCCGTCCGGGTACACAATCTCTGCTCCACCGGGCGAGGCTATCGCACGGCGCCGCGGCCCCAGGCACGCCAACAGCCCGACGGGCCGCGACTACAGTGGCGCCATGCCTCGTCGACGTGACCGCCACGACCGTGGATTCCGCGGCCCGATCGCCATGCCCAATGCGCTCACCGGCCGCCAGGTGCCGCTGCGGCGGGCGGCGAGCCGTCAGGAGGTCTTCACCGACGCCGTCACCGATGCCATCGCGCGCATCGCGAAGAGCTATCCGGGCGGCCTGGACAGCGTGGACGTGGGCGTCGAGGAAGTGCCGTACCTGGCAACCATGTGGACGGGCGACCAGGTGCCGTTGGCCGTGGCCGTGGAGGCCACCAGCCAGCGGCCGGCGCAGATCGTCATCTACCGGCGCCCGCTGGAGCACCGGGCGGTCTCGCGCAGCGACCTGCGCGACCTGGTGCACCGCACCCTGGTGGAGCAGCTGGCCGCCCTGACAGCACAAGAGGTGCGAGACATCGACCCGAGCCTCGACGAGGACTGGTGAACAGGCCTGCGACCTTGGTCAGCGCAGCGACGGGTCGCGGCTGAGACCGCCCCCGGAGTGGGACGTGCTGCTGGCCACGGCTGGCTGCACTGCCAGACCGCCCCGGTCGAGCACCAGCGCCGCGCCCACCGGGCCGGTCGAGGACACCTCGAGGCGGCCCTGCTTCGGAACCTCGACGGTGACCGCCTGGCCGGGGCCCACCGCGAGCTCCTGGCCCAGCGCACCGACCAGCGTGACCTTCGCCTCGGCGCCCTCGGTATTGGTGAGCACCAGCGTCGACGGCCCGGGCACCTGCAGCTGCTGGGCCGTCGCGGGTTGGCTGCCGGCGCCGAAGGCAAAGTCCTTGCCCTTGCGCGAGGATGAGCCCACCGCCAGCGGGTCCTCGGAGCGCACCTCGAGCGCGCCGGGCTCCCCGGCGAAGGAGGAGCTGACGTCGAGGGCGAGCACCTGGTGCGGCTCGACGGTGACCTCGCCGGCCCCGGCCGGGGCGAAGCTGCCCTGGCTGCCGTGGGCGAGGACAGTGGCGGTGGCCCGCTGGTCGCCGGGATTGGCGACGAGCAGGGTGTGGCCCTCGGCGGCGGGCAGGGCGGGCAGTACCGAATGGGTCGAGGCGCCGGTCGACGGCGCGAGGTCGGCGCCGTGCGGGCGCTTGCCAGTGGTGGTGACCACGCTGCCCCACGCGGCGACGCGTCCGGAGCTGGCCCTCACCTGGACGGCGACAGCCTGGCCGGTGGGCACCTGCACCATCAGCGGCACCTCCCGGCTACCGCCGGCAGGCACGGTGATCGACGAGGTCCCGGCGGCCGTCAAGGGCCCCTTCGCCCCCGACAGCACGAGGTCCACGACGGCCGGCACCCGGTCCGGGTTGGCCAGCACCAGACGGGAGTCGGCGGCGTCGGGCAGCAGCACCGTCTGTTCCTGGGCGGGCAGCTGGCAGGCGGACTGGGTGAGGGTGCCGGCCGGGGTGCTCTGGGGCGTGGGCGGGCAGACCGGCTGCTGTGCGGTGGCCGTGCCGTCCAAGCGCGCCGGGGTGGGGACTGGGGTGGGCAGCCGCCAGCCGCCGGCTGCCGCGGCCGCCGTCGCCAGGGCCAGCGCCACCGGCGCAACCACCTGTGCGGTCCTCATCGGGCCTCCAGTCCTCGGCGGGGGCCCTGGGTGCGGGTGCGTCCGGGCAGTGCCAGCACGACCAGGGCGGCCAGCACCAGCCCCTGCGGCACGAGCGGCCACCAGTGCACGGGGCCGCGCCACTCGTCGGTGCGGGTGACCAGGCCGGTGACGGTCCAAGTGGTGGCATTACCGCCGGCCTGGGCCGGGCCGAGGCCCTGGGAATTGGAGATGGCAGCCACCTGGGCGTCGTCGGCGCCGCGGAGCCACAGGTGGCCGATGGCCAACCGGTGGGCGCGCTGGCCCAGGTCGTCGCTGGTGCGCCCCAGGGCCACATCGGTGACCAGTGAGTCGAGGTCGGCCTTGCGCACCGCCGGGACGGTCGTGTGCTCGGAGCTGCCCCAGACGGGCAGGTCACGGGCGCTCAGGTTCCAGGTGACGCTGCCGTCACCGTGGCGCTCCACGAGCAGGGCTCGGGTGGCCCGCTCGGAGCCCTGCACCGACTGGACCCGGGCCGGCAGCACGCTGCCCTGACGCTCGAGGCCGGGCCGGGTCGCGCTCACCCACCAGCTGAGCCCCAGCACAGCCGCCAGGGCCAGCATGCCGAGCAGTGCGGGCAGGTGGTGGGCCTGCGAGGCCAGCACCAGCAGGCAGCACAGGGCCGCCAGCAGGAAGGGCTCGGGGTCGGCCACCACCGGCTCGTCGGCCAGCGTGAACGGGATGCGGGTGAGGGCGACACCGGCGCCGACCAGCAGCGGCACTGCGATCGCCACCAGGATCACAGGACGGGCGCCGCCACGGCCCAGGGCGGCGGCGAGACCGAGGCAGGCGGCACAGAGGATCAGCAGCGCGGCGGGCAGGCCCAGCCACCAGACGGCCAGGTGGTCGAGGGTGTCCACGCGCAGCAGCGGATCGCTGCCGGTGAACAGCCGGACCGGCTCCTGCCACAGCGCGGGCAGCCAGGGCAGGTGCACCAGCAGCGGCGCCAGTAGCAGCACCAGCGGGGCGGGGCGGCGGGAGCAGGCGGCCGCCAGGATCCCGGCCAGGAACGCCACAAGCCAGGACGACGGGCTGGCTCCGAAGGCCACGGTGGCGACCAGCGCCAGCAGCGCACCGGCGCGCCAGGCTTCGGCCGAAGCGCCGGCCGAGCGGGTCCACGCCAGCAGCGCCACACCGGCCAGCGGCACCAGGACGCCCAGCATCAGGCCGGATGCGCGTCCGGTCTGGGCGAGCCCGAGCAGGGCGATAGCGCCGGTCCAGGCGCCGGCCAGCACCAGCCAGACCTGTCGCGGCGCGCGGGGTGCCAGGCGCCGCCACAGCGGTAGCGAGGAAGCGGCCGCCACCGGCAGCGCGAAGACTTGTGAGAGCAGCAGGAAGAACCCGGGGCGGCCCAGCGCGAGGGTGGAGCCGAGGGCGCCCAGACCAAGCCAGCCGGCCGACTGCACCCCGTGGCCACCGTCGGGAACGGACAAGAAGGCCGTCCAGGCGCCGGAGAGGCTGGCGGGGGCGGGGGCGAGCGCCGGTGCGGCCAAGGTTCCCAGCCCGAAGGCTCGCCGTCCGGCCACCAGCGCGAGCAGGGTCAGCACGGCCAGGCCCAGCCGCGGCACCGGGATCCGCGCGGGACCTCGCGGGGTCTCGTCAGCGGTCAGTTCGTCGATGCTGGGGGCGTCGGACTCGTCCTCGGGACGGCGCAGGTCACCGATCCAGCCTGCTGCGCGGTCCACGCGACGCCGCAACATCTGGCCGCGGCTGGGCAGCAGCGTGGGATCGGTGAGGGTGCCGGCGGAGTGCACCCGCTGGTGGAGGCCCACCGTGGCGGCCCGCGTGCTCCACAAGTCCCTGCCGGCGGCCAGCTGGGTACGGGCGGCAGAGGGGTCCTTGGCCAACAGGTGGCCCAGGGCGGCGAACAGGCCGGACAGGACCAGCCCCAGCGTGGCCAGCAACGGGCTTCGGCGGTGGGCGGCCGCCAGCCGTAGGCCCAGCAGCGTGTCGGTGAGTTCTGGACGATCGGTCAACGTGCCCTGGCGCAGGCCGCGTCGTCCGGCCTGGCGGTGGTACAGGGCCGCCTGCGGGCAGGTGCGCACGTCCAGGCCGGCGGCATTGGCGCGCCAGCCCAGGTCGAGCCCGTCACGGAAGAGTGGCAGTTCCGGGCTGGTACCGCCCAGGCGTCGCCAGGCGCTGCGCCGCACCAACAGCCCGGCGGTCGAGGCGCCGAGCACCGGGCGCGGCGCCTTGTGGCCCTGGTCGTACTCCCCCGGCTCGACGTCCAACACACGCTGACCTTCGGGGCCAATGCTCTGGCCGATCTCCTGGATCTGGTCGGGATGGTTGCGCCGGCGCGGCTCGAGGAGCTTGGGCACGATGATGTCCGCCTCCTCGGCGCGCAGCAACTGCAGCACGTCGGGCGTAGGCTCGAGGTCGTCGTGCAGCAGCCACAACCAGGTCAGGTCCTCATCCAGTTCGGCTTCGGCGAGCGCGACGCAGGCGCCGAAGCCCACGTCTGCCGGAGCCTGGTGCAGCTGGTGCACCAAGCCGTCCTGGCGGGCCTGTTCCAGCAGCGCGGCGGAGCCGTCGGTGCTGGAGGCGTCGACCGCCAGCAGGTGCGGCCGTGGCTCGAGCCGGGCGAGGGACGCGAGGGTGCGACCCAGCCACGGCTCGGCATTGTGGACCACCAGGACCGCGGCCACGTCGTGAATGTCAACCTTTCGGGGATCGGTTGTATCCCCGACGTGCGCCCAGCGCCAGTCGTCCTCGATAGAGGTCACGGGATCAGGCGCGATGCTTCAGCTTGCGGCGCTCACGCTCACTGAGGCCACCCCAGATACCGAAGCGCTCGTCGTGCGCCAGCGCATACTCGAGGCACTGCGACTTGACCTCACAGGTCTGGCAGACCTTCTTGGCCTCGCGGGTTGAACCGCCCTTCTCGGGGAAGAAGGCCTCCGGGTCGGTCTGGGCGCACAGGGCGCGTTCCTGCCAGCCCAGCACCCCCTCTTCGACCCCCGGAAGCACCATGAACAGCCCAGTCATTGGCCTCTCAGTCCTCTCAGCCGTCCTGCACCAGAAAAAAGTGAAGGGGGGCGGCACGAGCCGCCCCCCGAAAGATCAAAAAGGGCACGCACAGGACCCATGCATCCCCCTCGGCGCAATTACACGGCTGTGCTTGCCTTCCCGTCAAGTCGGCGTGGAGAATTGACAAGTGCACGGGATGCACTCCCGATCACCGGGCGCCTTGTGCTCATTCCTCACGAGGAAGCGGCGACCAGCTGACGGCGCCCTGCCCGATCGGCGTGCCCCCTTGTGCATCCTGCGTTGGCGGCGCTATGGCGTGCCCGGCGGCACGCTGGCCGGCGGTGGGCCAGGGACCAGCGGCGGAGGGCGCCTCCAGTTCGGCGGGGCCATCCGGGCGTGCCGGCTGCCAGCCCGATGAGCTCTCGCCCGGATGCCCCCAAGTGCTGGCGGCAGCCCCGCTCGCGGCATCGCCGGCGCGGGTCCACACCGCCCCAGCGGCCTGGTCTGCCTTCCAGCTGGCAGCCTGCGGCTCGGACTCCTCCACGGACTCCACCTCGACGACCCTGGGTCGTTCGGGCAGCGCCGCCGCCTGCTCCTCGCGGGTGCCCCTGAGGGTGCGCACCAGCAGGACGGCGGCGGCGGCCTTGAGCGAGATCTCCAGCAGTCCGCCGAGCACCTCCAGGGCGCTGACGAAGGGGCCTCCGGGGGCCCCGGGCACGCCGAGGACCAGGAAGATCGCTTCCAGGGCTGCGGCCAGCCCCACCACCATGGCGGCCCAGCGCACCACCTGGGTGGCGCGCCGGGTCGCGGGGGCGATTCCCAGGCAGGCGGTGGCGGCCAGGAAGCACAGCAGCACCATCACGATGCTCAGCGAGCTTCCGCCCACGGCGCGCGAGGCCGCCGACAAGGGCTCGCCCTGCACCAGCAGGTAGCCCCAGCGCACCAGCGAGATCAGGATGTAGACCACGCTGATCCCCAGTACTCCAAGGGCGGCGGGCTCGCGGAAGCGCTTCACAGTCTCTGCCATGGACCCAGCCTAGATCCTCCTGCGGCAGCTTCAGGCCAGCTCGGGCCCGACCTGCTCGGAGACCAGCCCCACCAGCTCCTTGACCCGCTGCGACTGCTCCAGCGGCACCACGAGGGTGGCCTGTTCGGTGACGCACACGACCATGCCGGAGATGCCCGCCACGGCCACGACGGTGCCGGGCCGTCCCCGGTTGATCACCAGGTTGTTGCTGGCGTCGAGGGTGACGGTCACCCCCTCGCGGGCATTGCCCTGCTCGTCGTGGGTGAGCTGTTCGGCCAGTGAGGCGTAGCCGCCCAGGTCGTACCACTCGATCTCGAGGGGCACGGCGACGACGTGCGCACCGGTACGGCCCTGGCTGACGGGCTCCATGATGGCGTAGTCCACCGAGGTCTTGGCCAGTTGCGGATAGATCTCGCCCAGCCGCTCGGGCTGGGCCGCGAGCTCCAGGACGCTGGCGTGGGTCTCGGGCACCAGCTGGCGCAGCTGTTCCAGGACGGTGGCCGCCTGCCAGACGAACATGCCCGAGTTCCACCAGTACTGTCCGCTGTCCAGGTAGGCCCGGGCAACCTCGGCGGTGGGCTTCTCCTTGAACTCGGTGATTCCGCTGGCACTGGGGAAGGCGGCCAGCGAGTCGCCGCGCTTGAGGTAGCCGTAGCCGGTGTGCGGGCTGTCCGGCACGACGCCGAAGGTCACCAGCGCACTGTCGTCGGACTCGGCGATGCTGAAGGCGGTCTCCAGGGAGGCGCGGAACTCCTCGACGGGGGTGATGATCTGGTCGGCCGTCAGCACTGCCATCACGGCCCGGGGGTCGCGCCGCTGGAGCACAGCGGCGGGCCAGGCCACGGCATTGAGCGAGTCGCGCCCGACGGGCTCGCCCAACAGGTTCTCCTCAGCAAGTTCGGGCAGCTGCCGTGACACCACGGCGGTGTAGGCGGCTCCGCAGCACACCAGGATGTTCTCGTCGGGCACCACCCCCGCGACCCGCTCGTAGGCCAGCCTCAGCAGGCTCTTTCCGTCCACCAGTTCGAGAAGCTGCTTGGGCTCGCCCTTGCGGGAGAGCGGCCACAGACGGGTCCCCGAACCACCGGCCATGATCACCACATGTCTCATGGCTCGAGCCTAGTGGCCCTCACGGTGCCGGCGGGCGGGGCTGCCCTAGGATGGCTGAATGTTCCTGCCGAACGATCCCGTCGCCGCCCTCGAGTCCCGCACCGTCGCCGACCCGGCCCAGCCGCTGCTCACCTGCTACGACCTGGACGACGGCTCCCGGGTGGAGTTCTCGGCCCGGACCTTCGCCAACTGGGTGGACAAGACGGCCAACCTGATCGGTTCGATGGGGCTCGACGACGGGGGGGACGTGGGCCTGCCGCTGCTGCTGACCGACCCGGGCCACTGGGTGGGGATGGTCTGGGCGATGGCCACCTGGCAGGCCGGCGGCACGGTGCTGGCGCTGCCGCGCGACGACCTGGACCGGGTCGAGCTGGCCGTCGTGGGCCCGGCCCGCACCCATCCCGTCCCGGGGGTGGAGACGGTGGCCTGTTCGCTGCACCCGCTCGGCCTGGGTCTCCCGCAGCCCGTGGCCGGAGTGACCGACTATGCCGAGGTGCTGGGCCAGCCCGATGTGCACTGGCGCAATGACCCGGCCCCGGTCTGGTTCGACGACGGTGAGCAGCGCCTGGGGGCCGGGGCGCTGGCGGTTGTGGAGCCGGACGCGCGACGTCGCCTGGTGCGACCCACCGGCGAGCCGTGGACCGACCTGGTCGAAGGCCTGCTGCGAGCCCTGTCCGGTGGAGGTTCCTCGGTTCTGGTGCGCGGCGGTGATGAGATGGACGCCGCCGAGCTCGAGGAGCGACTGGCGCGCATCGCCGCGGCGGAGAAGACTGGTCGCGGTTGATCCCGCATCCTGCTTCCAGGAATTCTTCCCCATGACGTACACGACCACCAACCCTGTGTCACGAACGATGCCGTCCGCCTTCGGGGAGATCCTCGCCGGTGCACTGCGCGAGCGGGGCATGACGCTCAAGGCGTTGCAGCAGCGCCTCGCCGACAGCGACATCCGGTTGTCTGTGGCGACACTGAGCTACTGGTCCTCGGGGCGCTCGCTGCCGCGACGCGCAGACTCGCTGCGGGCCGTGGGGCTGATCGAGCAGGAACTGGAGCTGCCGGAAGGAAGCCTGGCCGGCCTGCTGACCACGCGGCCGTCCGACGTGCGCCAGGCCTTCGCGGGGCGGCCCTGGACCGACGAGGTGGCCACGATCCTGGAGGACTTCGGGCTGGCGATGCCCGGCCCCGTCACCACCGTGATGCAACACGACCTGGTGGTCGTCGACGACCCGCCCGGCACTGAGCGCGAGTGCATCCGCCAACTGGTGCGTGCCGAGATCGACGGGCTGGAGCGCATCCCCTCGATCCACCTGGGTTCCCATCCCGGCGACGCCGTGCCCCGCATCACGGCCCCTCACGGTGTGACGATCGGCCGCACGCGGGACCTGGGGACCCTGCCCGGCCAGGTGGCCGAACTGGTGCTGCCCCGCCCCCTCCCGCGCGGTGCGACGCTCTGGCTTGGCTACGAGGTGCTGCGCCCCCGAAGCACCGAGGACCCGTGCATGCAGGAATGTACCCTGGGGCGCACCGCCGACTTCCTGGTGCAGGAGGTGCTCTTCACCGGCCCGCTGCCCCGGGCCGCTGGCCACGTCTTCGTGCCCACCGGCCAGACCACGGGCGTCGACCTCGTGGAGTTGGATCCCGGCAAGCCCCGCCTGTGCCACATCACCCGTTACGCGAGTCCCGGCCGTCACATGATGCTGTGGTGCTGGGACCACGACGGCATCGCCGAGTTCGCCGAGGGGGACTGATGCCGGACAGTACCGCTTCCCAGCCGCCCTTCGGCCGGGCCCTCGCGCAGGCCTTGCAGCAGCGCAACCTGACGCTGCAGAACTTGCGTGACCTGCTGGCCGAGCGGGGACACAGCATCTCCGTGGCCACCCTGAGCTACTGGCAGACGGGACGCTCCACCCCGCGACGCACCAATTCCCTGCGGGCAATCTCCGAGATCGAGAAGGTGCTGGAGGTTGGCGAGGGGCACCTGCGGCGGCTGTTGCCCGACCGGTCGACCGGGGTCGCCTCCTTCGCCGATGTCTTCCCCGACGGCGAGGAGATCCAGCGGATCCGCTGCGAGTTGGGCATGGACATGGTTCCCGGGCTGGGCAAGGTGGCGCTGCGGGAGATGCTGGTGGTCAATTCAGACCACACCTCCCGCCAGTCGCTCCACCAGCTGCTGCGTTGCACCACGCCCCGCACCCGCTTCATGTTGGCGATCCACCGCGTCGACGACGAGGCTCCCAGCCCGGTGCTGGAGGAGGGCTTCGGCATGGCGGTTCATGCCTTGGTGGAGCTGGAGGCCGGGAACGGATTCGTCGCCCAGCTGGACCTGGGACATGAGCTGGAGCTCGCCGAACTGGCCTGGGTGGGCTACGACGTGGTCTGGTCCTCCCACCAGGCACCGGTCGGCAACCACACCCGGATCCTGGACGCCAGCGTGGACGTCCTCGTGGAGGAGGTGCGCTTCGATGGCGACATGCCGCGGCTCGCGATGTGCTCCTACACCCCGCCCGAGCAGGACGAGCCCACCGAGGTGGTCATCTGGGAGGAGCCGACCGCGCTGCTGCAGTACGCCCGCGAGCAGGCGCCTCCGGGCACCTATGCCCTGCACTGGGCCATGCCCGGGTCGGACCTGACCGGCACCCCCTTCGACCGGTGGGGACCGTGGAGCCGCTGACGGTCAGGGCTGAGGCTCAGACCTGCTCGGGCTCGGGGCCGCCGCGCTGTTCGACAGGCAATCCGACGATCGCCCCGGCCCCCCAGGCCATGTGCATCACCGTGAGCACCAGCGGCAGCCTGGCCCGCACGCCCGGGTCCATTGGGCGACGCATCAGCGCGGCGGCGGCCGTCACGCCCCCGAGGTAGCCCACCGGGGCGAGGAAGCCGACCGTGAGCGCGCGCCTGCCGGTGGCCAGTCCGAGCAGGCCGGCCAGGGAACCGCCGGCGATGGCAAGCACCGTCACGGGCGGGGCCAGGTAGCGGGGGCTGATCGTGTCGGGATTGCGACGCATCACCTCGCGCCGCCACTGCCCGGTGCGGAAGAACTGCCGGGCCAGTGCGGTGACCGACGAGCGGGGGCGGTAGGTGACCTGCAGGTCGGGCGAGAACCAGACCGTCCACCCGGCCTTGCGCAGCCGGTAGTTCAGGTCCCAGTCCTGGGCGCGCAGGAGGGTGGGGTCGTAGCCGCCCACCTGGTCGAGCGCGTCACGCCGGAAGACCCCCAGGAAGACGGTCTCGGCGGGCCCCTCGGGCGAGTTGGCCAGGTGGAAGGACCCTCCTCCCAGCCCCACGGGTGAGGTGTAGGCGACGGCGACGGCCTTCTCGAGGGGGGTGCGTCCCCGGGCGGCCATGTGCCCACCGACATTGGCCGCTCCTGTGCTCCGCAGCAGGTCGACGGCCCGGTCGATGTAGCCGGGAGCCAGCGCGCCGTGGGCGTCGACGCGCACGATGATGTCGTACCGGCTGGCAGCGATGGCGAGGTTCAGCGCATCGGGGGTGGTGCCGGAGGGGTTGGCGACGACGGTGATCCGGTCGTCGGCGGCCGCCAGCTCGTGCGCAATCTCCTCGGTGCGGTCGGTGCTCGGCCCCACGGCCAGGACGATCTCCATGGGATGGTCCTGGGCCAGCACCCCGGCCACGGACTCCTCCAGGTGGGTCTCCTCGTTGAGGACGGGGATCACCACGCTCACCGGTTCCGGGTCCAGGGGGCGTCGAGGGGTGCTGCCGGGCGAGCTCATGGATTCCATTCTTCCAGCACCCCAGCACACCATCCATCCGGCTCGCCACCAGCCTGTGAGGCCTCACAGCCAGGTCTGGGTACGGTTGTCGCCATGGATCCCCGTGACGATGCCCGCAGGCAGGCCGATCTGGACTGGCTCTACGGCTCCGAGAAGCCCAGTGCCGACCAGTCACGGATCATGGATTCCCACGAGGCAGCCGAGCTGGAGAGACGGCGTCGCGCCACCGCGCAGGCCGCTGGAACGGGCGCAGCCGCCGCCCAGCGGGCCGAGCAGAAACCCCAGCGCGTGGTCTACACCGAGGACCAGGTGCGCAAGCCGACCCGTCCCGAGCCACGCCCGGCACCCGCGCCCAGGCCTGCCCCACGTCCCGCGCCCCGACCGGCTCCTGCAGCCGCGCCCCGCCCCGCACCACGGCCAGCCCCCCGCCCGGCACCCGCTGCCGCCCAGGTCAGTGCCCCCGCGCCCGTCCGTCGTTCCCGCCGCCGTCGCGGCGGCTGCGGCCCGCTGGGACTGCTGCCCTTGCTGCTGGTGGCCTGGCTGGTCTGGCTGCTGGTCGTCCCGGTGCTCGCCGTCACCCGCGCCGGCGCCGTCGATGCCAGCCCCGATGGGGACCGTCCGGCTGACCAGCCCGGCACCATGACGCTGATGGTCGGCTCGGACGCCCGCGAGAACCTGACACCCGAGCAGCAGGCCGAACTTGGCACCGGCACCGAGGGGGGCAAGCGCACCGACACGATGATGCTGATGTACACCCCGCGCACCGGCAAGCCGGTGCTGGTCAGCCTGCCGCGCGACTCCTATGTGGACATTCCCGGCCACGGCAAGAACAAGCTCAACGCCGCCTATGCCCTGGGCGGTCCGGAACTGCTGGTCGAGACCATCGAGCAGGACACCGGCCTGCGCGTCGACAGCTACCTGGAGGTGGGCTTCGACGGCTTCGCCACTGTGGTCGACGCCGTGGGGGGCGTCGAGATGTGCCTCGACGAACCCATGGTGGACAAGGATTCGCACACCAACCTGCCGTCCGGCTGCCAGACCCTCAAGGGCACCGACGCGCTGGGCTATGTGCGCATGCGCAAGGCCGACCCCGCCGGCGACATCGGCCGCATGAAGCGCCAGCGCGAGATGATGGCCGCCCTCGTGAAGAAGGCGGCCAGCCCGATGACCTTCATCAACCCGGTGCGCTACTGGAGGCTCAACATGGCCCTGGGCGGCTCGGTGCAGCGGGGCAAGGGCACTGGCCCGGTCGAGCTGGCGGCCACTGCCAATTCCTTCCGCAAGGTCTCGTCGGGTGATGCGCTGGCCGTCTCGGTGCCGCTGAGCAGCACCGACACCTCCACCAGTGCCGGGTCCTCGGTGATCTGGGACGAGCAGAAGGCCGGCGCCTTCTTCGAGCAGATGGCCTCGGGTGACACCTCGGGGCTGGAGCAGTACGTCCGCTGACCCCACCTGCTACGACCGTGGTCTCGACCCCCCGTTTCGCCGCGGACGGTGCGGCTCCGCTCCCCTAGCGTCGTCTGCGTACCCACAGTGGGTACGCCGACGAGAGGGGTGGCGATGGACACGGCCATCGAGACCAGCGGTCTGAGCAAGGGTTACCGCACGCTGAGGGGGCGACGCACAGCCGTCGTCGGGCTCGACCTGGTGGTGCCCCGCGGCGGTGTGCACGGCTTCCTGGGGCCCAATGGCTCGGGCAAGACCACCACGATCCGGATGCTGCTGGGACTGGTGCGGGCCGATGCCGGTTCGATGCAGGTACTGGGACGTGACGTCCCCAGGCACCTGCCGGCCGTCATGCCGCAGGTGGGCGCGGTGGTGGAGCGTCCCCGCTTCTTCCCGAACTTCTCGGGCCGGCTGAACCTGGAGCTCGCCGCCACGGCCGCCGGAGTCGCCCCGCGCCGGGTCGACGCGGTGCTGGAGCAGGTGGGGCTGGCCGGGCGCGACAAGGACAGCTTCCGCAGCTACTCGCTGGGAATGCAGCAGCGCCTCGCGCTGGCCGCCACCCTGCTGAAGGATCCCGAGCTGCTGGTCTTCGACGAGCCGACCAATGGCCTCGACCCGTCGGGCATCCACGAGATGCGCGAGACCGTCCGCGGCCTGGGGCGCGAGGGCCGCACCGTGCTGGTCAGCTCCCACCTGCTCAGCGAGGTGGAGCAGGTGGCCGACACCGTCAGTGTGATCGGCAAGGGAAGCCTGCTGGCCAGCGGCAGTGTGGTGGAGCTGCTGGGAGCGCGCGCCAGCCGGGTGCGGGTGTTGGTGGAGGACTCGACGACGGCGGCGACGGTGCTGGTGCGGGCCGGGCTGCAGGTGGGCACCGACGGCCCCGCGCTGATGGTGGAGGGTGCCGGGGACCCGGCCCGGATCACCCGCCTGCTGGCCGACCAAGGGCTCTACGCGCGCGAGATGACGCCGGTGCGTCGCGACCTGGAGTCGGTCTACCTGGAGCTGACCAGCGGAAACAGCCCCGTCGAGGGCAGCGGGATCACCATGCAGAGGGAGAACTGAGATGGCACGACTGGTACTGGCCGAGCTGCGGCGCCTGCTGCACCGGCAAGTGACGATCCTGTGCCTGGTGGGGGTGCTGCTCGCCCTGGGCGTCACCGGCTGGGCTGTCGGGGAGGGCACCAGGCCCCCCACCGAGCAGCAGAAGCAGGAGGCCATCGCGAGCTACCGGCAGGCACAGGCCGACTGGGACAGGAACGGGGCCCAGCAGATCAAGGACTGCCAGGCCAGCAATGAGGAGATGCTCCGCAGCGACCCGCAGATGGATCGTTCCTACCTGATGGACTGCACCGCCGAGGCCATGGCTCCGCGGGCACAGTGGTACGCCATGACCCCGGCGCGGATGAGCGACGCCGTCATTCCGCTGCCCTACCTGGCCGGCCTGCTGTCGCTGGCTGCGGGGATGCTGGCGGCGGGCAATTTCGTCGGAGCCGAGTTCACCACTGGCAACATCGGCAGCTGGCTCTTGGTCGAGCCGAGGCGAAGCAGGGTCGTCGCCTCGAAGCTGGCGGTGGTGGGGCTCTTCACCGCGGTGCTGACGACGGTGGTCTCCTGCTTGATGGTCGTCGGGTTGTGGGTCATCGGCCAGATGAGTGACTTCCAGCAAGACCTCACTGGCCAGGCGCAGGCCTCGCTGCTGGCGGGGCTGGGGCGGGGTCTGGTGCTGGCGGTGGCCGGGACGCTGGCAGCCGCGGGACTGGCCTTCCTCTTCCGCCACACGGTGGCCGTGGTGTCGGCCGTCGCGGTCTACAGCCTCTTCTCCGTCTCCTACGGCAACGGCGACTCCTGGTTGCAGCGCTTCGGCCTCCTCCAGAACCTCGAGGCCTGGTTCGAGGGGCGGATGACCTACACGGTCAACGTGCTCAAGCCCGGAACCACCGATGCCTACTTCGCGGTGCAACACGTCCTCACCCGCGCGGATGCCGGCCTATGGCTGGGCGGGCTGGCACTGGCGAGCATCGTGCTGGGCTGGCTCTTCTTCACCCGGCGCGACGTGGCCTGATCGGACTTCTTGACTCAGACTGAACATGCGTTTAACTTCTTGAACGTGAGTTCAAACCCTGCCGACCTCCTGCCCCAGGCGCGTATCCGCCTGGCGGCCCTGGAGCTGTTCGGTGCCCAGGGCTTCGAGAAGACGACGATCCGCCAGATCGCCGCACGTGCCGGCGTCTCCCCCGGCCTCGTGATTCACCACTTCGGCAGCAAGAACCAGCTGCGCGAGCACTGCGACGACTGGGTGGTGGAGTTCCTGGAGCAGGAGAAGACGCTGCTCACCCTCGGCCCCCAGCCCGGCCTGCGGGACTACCTGGCCGAACATCCCGAGTACGAACCGGTGATCGCCTACCTGACCACCGGCCTGCGCGAGGGGGGCGCGATCGCGGACCGGATCTACAACCGGACCGTCACCATGACCGCGTCCCTGCTCGACCTGGCCGAGGCGCAGGGGCTGGTGCACATGCCCCAGGACCGGGAGGCCACCGTGGCCTTCCTCGCAGCCAGTTCCCTGGGTCTGCTCATGCTCTCGGAGCAGTTTGCCCGCCAGCTGGGAGGCCAGCAGCTCGACGACCCAGACGTCGTCGAGCGCTATGGCCTGGTGGCCGCCGAAGTCTTCACCCATGGCCTGTTCACGCCCGCATATCTGGAGGCGCTGCAGGCAGCCAACACCACCACCCCGGGAGACGGGAATGAACGACCTCGCAATCCAGACCACTGACCTGGTCAAGACCTTCGGCAGGCTGCGCGCCCTCGACGGGCTGACGTTGGAAGTCCCGACCGGACAGGTGCACGGCTTCCTCGGACCCAACGGCGCCGGCAAGTCCACCACCATCCGCGTGCTGCTCGGCCTGCTGCGGGCAGACTCCGGCACCGCGCGCCTGCTCGGGGGCGACCCGTGGCGCCAGGCCCCCGACCTGCACCGGCGGCTCGCCTACGTGCCCGGCGACGTGACCCTGTGGCCCAACCTGACCGGCGGGGAGGCCATCGACATCCTCGGCCGCGCCCGTGGCGGACTGGACAAGACCAGACGCGCCGAACTCATCGACGCCTTCGGGCTGGACCCGCGCAAGAAGGGCCGCACCTACTCCAAGGGCAACCGGCAGAAGGTGGCGCTCGTTGCGGCGCTGGCCTCCCGCGTGGACCTGCTGCTGCTCGACGAGCCCACCAGCGGCCTCGACCCGCTGATGGAACACGTCTTCACCGACCTGATCCGGCAGGAGCGGGAGCAGGGCCGCACCGTGCTGCTCAGCAGCCACATCCTGTCCGAGGTGGAGGCGCTGTGCGACCACGTCTCGATCATCAAGGCCGGACGCATCGTCGAGACGGGCACCCTCGATGAGCTGCGCCACCTGCACAGCCTGCAGGTCACGGCAGATCTGGACACCGTGCCCGACAGGCTCGGAGCCCTGCCGGGCGTGCACGACCTGCGCGTCGAGGGCAACCGGGTGCGCGCCCACGTCGACGCCGACCGGATGAACGACGTCCTGGTCCTGCTCACCCAGCACGGAGTCCGCAAGCTCACCTCGGCCCCACCGTCGCTGGAGGAACTCTTCCTGGGCCACTACGACCAGGGCGACCAGGCGTCGGGAGCGGCACGATGAGCACCCTCACCGGAACCGGCATGATGCTGCGGCTGACGCTGCGCCGCAACTGGCTCTTCTGGTCGCTGTGGATCCTCGGCCTGGCCTGCCTGATGCCGCTGACGGCCAGCCAGTACGACACGATCATCCCGCCCGGCACTGACCCTCGCGCCACCTTGGACCCGTTGCGCAAGAACCCGTCGATGCTGGCCCTGCTGGGACCGGTCTTCGACATCGACACCAAGGGCGGCTTCGTCTTCTGGCGGGTGGGAGGCTTCGCGAGCATGTTCGCCGGGATGATGGGCGCCCTGGGCATCATCCGCGCCACCCGCGCAGAGGAGGAGGAAGGACGGCTCGAGCTGCTGCACGCCGGCTCGGTCGGACGGCACGCCCCACTGGCCGGGGCGCTGGCATGCTGCATGCTTGCCTGCCTCGTGCTGGTAGCCGTGACGGCCGCGTGGACCGCATCGACGGGGCTTCCCGGCACGGGTTCAGTGGCGGCCGGGGCGGCGGTCGGCGCCGAGGGACTGCTCTTCGTCGGGATCGGGGCGGTGTGCGCGCAGCTCTTCGAGAGTGCCCGCAGCGCCCGCTACTGGGCCGTCGGGGCCCTGTGGGGCGGCATGTTCCTGCTGCGCATGATCGTCGACGGCGCCGGTCCCGAAGCCTCCTACGCGAACCTGCGCTGGGCCATCCCGATGGAGTGGGGCATGCTGCTGCGGCCATTCGCCCAGGAACGCTGGTGGGTGCTGGCGCTGCCCGTGACGGCCTTCGTCCTGCTCGTCGCCGTCGCCTTCCGGCTGGAGTCCACCCGCGACCACCTGGCCGGGCTCTGGCAGACCCGTGCGGGACGCGCCACCGCCCCCGGATGGCTGGGTGGGGCGTGGGGGCTGGCCTGGCGGCTGCAGCGCGGCACCCTGCTGGGCTGGAGCCTGGCGCTGGTGCTGTGCTCGGCGGGGATGGGCTCGATCATGAGCCAGATGGACAAGGCCCTGGCAGCCAATCCACAGATGGGCGAGATGCTGCAGAAGATGGGTGGCACCGCGAACCTGCAGACCGCCTTCTATGTCGCAATGACCGGGATCATGGCCACCGTCGCGGCCATCATGTCGGCGACGGTGCTGGTCCGGCTGCGCAGCGAGGAGGTGCACGGCCATGCCGAACAGGTGCTCGCCACCGCCACCAGCCGCACCAGCCTGGCGCTCAGCCACCTGCTGTGGGCGGTACTGGTGCCCTGCATCGTCCTGGTCGCAGTCGGCGCGGCGATGCCACTGGTGCAGGCCCAGCGCAACCACGACTGGAGTCTGGTGGGCACCTACACCCGCACCGCGCTCGGCCTGCTGCCCGGCCTGGTGCTGGTCACCGGCGCCATGATGCTGCTGATCGGCTGGCTGCCCCGGCTGACCGGACTGGTCTGGGCGCTGCTCGGCTGGACCATGTTTTGCACCTGGTTCGCCGTGCTCTTCGACCTGCCCGACTGGCTGGTCCGGCTGCAGCCCTGGGGCCACCTCGCCCACCTGCCGCGCGACCCGATGGACTGGACCGCCTTCACCATCGAGTCCGCGCTGGCGATCGCCCTGCTGGCGCTGGGCCTGCTGGGCTACCGGCGTCGCGCCATCCCGGCCTAGCGGTTGTGCTGGCGCACCTTCTCGCCCTTGGCCAGGGCCTGGTCGCGCAGGCTGGCCTGGAAGTCCAGCATCTTGCCGGTGAGCTCCTCGTCCCCAGCGGCGATCATCCGGGCGGCCAGCAGGCCGGCATTGCGGGCATTGCCGATGCTGACCGTCGCGACCGGCACCCCGGCGGGCATCTGCACGATGCTGAGCAGCGAGTCCATGCCGTCGAGGTACTTCAGCGGCACCGGCACGCCGATCACGGGCAGCGGGGTGAGGGAGGCCAGCATGCCGGGCAGGTGGGCCGCTCCCCCGGCGCCGGCGATGATCGCGCGGAGCCCTCGGGTGTGGGCCTCGCGGCCATAGGTCACCATGTCCTCCGGCATCCGGTGGGCGCTGACCACGTCAGCCTCCCAGGCGATGCCGAACTCATCGAGGGCGACGGTGGCGGCCTCCATGGTGGGCCAGTCGGAGTCGGAGCCCATCACCATGCCAACCAGCGGCCGAGCGGGCTCGCGCTGCTCCAGCACGGACAGCGGGGTGGTGACCTCAGGCATTCGGATCTCCCATCAGGTAGCCGGCGGCATGCCGGGCGCGCTTGGTGACGTCGGCGAGCTCCTCGCCGTAGGTGGTGACGTGGCCCACCTTGCGATGCGGCTTCACGTCCTTGCCGTACAGGTGCACGCGCAGCTTGCGGTCGCGGGCAAAGCAGTGCTGCAGGGCGCCGGTGAGGTCCTCCTCGTCGCCGCCGAGCACATTGGCCATCACGACGTGGGCGGCGCGCAGGCCAGGATCGCCCAGCGGCAGGTCGAGGACGGCCCGCAGGTGGTTCTCGAACTGTGAGGTGTTGGAGCCGTCGATGGTCCAGTGCGCCGTGTTGTGGGGGCGCATCGCCAGCTCGTTGACCACCACGCTGCCGTCGCGGCGCTGCATCAGCTCGACGGCCAGCAGACCCACCACACCGAGCTCGTCGGCGATCCGCAGCGCCAGCTGCTGCAGCTCGCTCGCCTGGGACCCGTCGAGGCCGGGGGCCGGGGTGGTGGTCTCGGCGCAGATGCCCTCGCGCTGGACGGTCTCGCTGATCGGGTAGGCGACGGCCTGCCCGCTGGGCGAGCGGGTCACCAGCGCCGCCAGCTCCCGGGTGAAGTCGACGAACTCCTCGGCGACGATCACCACGCCCTCGCGGCTGATCGTGCCGCCGTCGACGGTGCTGCCCTCCTCGCGGAGCACCGCGAAGGGCTCGTCGGCCTGCTCAGGGCCGTCCACCTTCCACACGCCCTTGCCGTCATAGCCGCCGCGCGAGATCTTGGCGATCACCGGCCAGCCGTGCTCGTCACCGAAGGCCACCAACTGCTCGGGCTGCTCACAGATCGCGAACTCGGGATTGGGCGCGCCGAGCTCCGTCATCCGCAGGCGCATCCGCGACTTGTCCTGGGCGTACTGCAGGGCGTCCGGGCCGGGGCGCACGGCGGTGCCGGCAGCCTCCACCTGCTCCAGCAGCTGGGTGGGGACGTGCTCGTGGTCGAAGGTGATGACGTCGCAGTCGCGGGCGAAGTCGAGCAGCACCTGGGGATCGGTGTAGTCGCCGACGACGACCTCGTGGACCACCTGGGCGGCCGACACGTCCGGCCCCTCCGCGAGGAGCCGGACGCGCACGCCCAGGGCGATGGATGCCTGGTGCATCATGCGGGCCAGCTGGCCACCGCCGATGATGCCGATGATGTAGGGACGACTCACCCCACGAGACTACCGAAGGACGCCGCAGCACCCGTAGTCCGCGAGCCGTCCGTCACACGACGCATGTTCACAGAATCCGTGTTCACCGGACCCAGGCCATCTTGTCGATGACCGCACCGTTGACATCGACACGGTCGCTGGGGTGGAGCGGAAGGTGTGCTTGAGCGTGCCGGCCTTGGCGTCGACCTCCACCAGCCGCACCATGGCGTCGGCGTTGTTGTCGTAGTTCTGCTGCATCGCCACGACGCGGTGGCTGCCGAAGTCCTCCACCAGGACGCTGCGCACGCCCTGGTGCCCGCTGAGCACCATGCGCACAGTGGGATACTTGGCCACGAGCTCGCTGCGCACGGTGCTGATCGGCAGGTCGCCGTAACCGCCATTGCCGGTGACGACCTTCCCGTCACGATCGAGGTAGTCGTGGGTGAGCAGGATGACATTGCGGTCGGGATGCGCGGCCACCTGCTGCTTGGCCCAGTCGAGCTGGGCACGGCGCGGCCACAGCTCCAGGGCGACGACCATCCACTTCAGGCCGCCGGCCTGGAACATGTGGGTGGAGGTGTCCTGCCGCCCGGCCTGGGTGGCGGCGCGGAAGCGGAAGTGGGAGCCGTCGAAGTAGGAGTTGTAGGTGGCGGTGTCGCGCAGCGCCTCGTGGACGTTGACGCCGGGACGCGCCGAGCCGCCCTCCCCGGTGGCGTAGGAGTCGTGGTTGCCGACGGCGCCGATCCAGCCCACCTGGGCCTGCTCCAGCACCTTCATGCCGGTGACGGCATTGGCGTACTGGTCGTGGTCGGGGGTGTCCCAGTTGGCGATGTCGCCCACCTGGATGGCGGCCCGCAGGTCGAGCTGGTCGGCGCCCTTGCGGGCCACCAGCCAGTTGTTGCGTGCCACCATTCGGGGTGCTCCGGCACGCAGGCTCTCGTTCTGGGTGTCGGGGATGACGGCCAGGCTGAAGCGGCCGTCCGCATCGGCGCCAGAGGCGGCCGTGACCTGGGGAGCAGGAGTCGGGGCACCACCCACGACGTACTTCGCGCCGACGTCGACCCAGCCCTGGCCCACCAACTGCGCCACGCCGCCGGCAGCGACCTCGCGGTGGACGCCGTCGCGCGCCACCCGGTGGATGACCACGCCGCAGGTGGCGTGCGGCGGCGCGGCGTGGAATCTCACGCCCTGGTCGGTATAGCCACGCTTGGTCCAGCTGGGCACGTCATTGGCGACGGCGGTGACGAAGTCGGCCCCCTTCGACAGGCGGTGCACGGCCACCAGGCCGTCGGCGGCGCGGGTGCTGACCGTGCCCAGGGTGCCGGCCTGGGTGAACTGGTAGCTGGCGGCCTTGTCGTACTCATTCTTCCAAGGGTTGACCAGGCTGGTGCCGACGGCGCTGGAGAACTGCTGGTAGAGCGGGGTGGTGAGCTGGTCGCACGCGCCTTCGGCCAGGGCCAGGGCGGGTTGGACGGCTGTGGTGGCGGCGACCAGGGCAACGGATGTCAGCGCTGCAAGGTGTCTGGTGCTCATCAGGGTCTCCTGGATGGTGATCTCTGGAAGGGCTCTGCGGGGAATCGTCCTGGCGCAGCGGGTTGCGGCCAGGTGTGACGCTAGGGCTGGCGTCGACCGTTCCCGGACCACGTGCGCGGGGGGGGGTTCATCGACTCTGCATCTGGAATTCACCACTCCACTCCGACCGGTCACCTGCTCGCCGCCGCCTGGTCGCCCGAAGGCCACGTCCACGGATGGGGACGGCCGGCTGGACAGGGCTGCAAGGACCTAGCGTGAACCGGTGAGCAGTCCCCGCCCCCGCATCCACCCGGCCTGGCTGGTGGCCGCCGTCACATTGGTCTGCCTGCTGGTCGCCTCCGCCTTCCGGTCCTCGGCCGGGGTGCTGCTGCAGCCGCTCGAGGACGAGTTCGGCTGGAGCCGCGCCGCGACCTCCGGTGCGGCCAGCCTCAACCTGGTGGTCTACGGGCTGGCCGCTCCCTTCGCGGCCGCCGTGATGGAGCTGTGGGGGCCGCGACGCACCGTCTCGGCCTCGCTGCTGGTGGTGGGCCTGGCGGCGGTGGCCAGCCTCTTCATGGACCAGGCATGGCAGCTGTGGCTGCTGTGGGGGCTGGTGATCGGACTGGGCACGGGCGCCCTGGCGCTGACCTTCGGGGCGATCGTCGCCAACCGGTGGTTCGCCCGCCACCTGGGCCTGGTGACTGGTGCCTTCAGTGCCGCGACGGCCGCCGGGCAGGTGCTCTTCGTGCCCGTCGTCGCCCAGGCGGTGGCAGGGCCGGGCTGGCGAGTGGCGGTGGGCACCATCGCCGCGCTCACCCTGCTGTGTGCCGTGTTGTGCTGGCGCGTGGTGCGTGACTGGCCTGGACAGGCCGGTGTGGAAGCGCTGGGCACCGGCCGGCCGGGCTCCGTCCCCACTGCGCAGCCCACCGACGAGTGTCCGCGCGGCCTGCGGGAACCACTGCGCAGTGCGGTCTCGGCCCTGACGAGGAACTGGCGACGGCCAGCCATGGTGATCCTGTTGGTGAGCTTCGCCATCTGCGGCTGGTCGACCAATGGCATCATCCAGACCCACTTCGTGCCCGCGGCCCATGACCACTCGATGCCGGCCACCACGGCTGCCGGCGTGATCGGGCTGATCGGCATCTTCGACGTGCTGGGCACCGTCGCCTCCGGCTGGCTCACCGACCGTTATGACCCGCGGTGGCTGCTGGCCGTCTACCACGGGCTCCGGGGGCTCTCGCTGATTCCGATCAACCAGATGCTGGAGGCGCACATGACCCCGGCGCTGTGGCTCTTCGTGGTCTTCTACGGGCTGGACTGGACGGCCACCGTCCCGCCCACCATCGCCCTGTGCCGGGAACACTTCGGCATCCGACGCTCGGGCGTCGTCTTCGGCTGGGTCTATGCCGCACACATGGTCGGGGCCGGCCTGGGTGCCAGCGTCTCGGGGCTGCTGCGTTCGGCCGACGGCACCTATACCCGCGCCTGGATGCTCACCGCGGCCCTGTGCCTTGGCGCCGCGGTGCTGGTGCTGCTCGACCGCCGCCCCCGCGGTCCGGTGACGGCGACCCCCGCCTGAGCGACGGTTAGTGTTGCCCCAGTCCCGGCCGCCAGGGGCAGGAAACAGGAGGCGCGATGGCCAGCAGGCAGGACCTGGACTGGTTGCACGGACGCGAGCCCCTGGCCTCCGGCAGCCACCCAGCCACGCCCCCGCCCGGTCGGCCGAGGAGCTCGCGTCGCGGGCTGCTCGTCGGCGGCGCGGCGACGCTGGGCCTGGCTGGTCTGGGACTGGCCGGCCTCGAAACCCTGCGCACCGGCCCCGGACTGCCGGGCATTGGGGGCGGGGTCGGGCCGCGTGGGAAGCCCACCTGTCTGGACGCCTCACAGCTGGCGTCCGCCTCACGGATCGGACGGGCCCGCATCATCTACGAGCCGACCGGGAAACCCGCCACCATGCGCTTCGACGCCGGCTTCCTGGGCCAGCTGGAGGCCTGGATGGCCGACTTCGAGGCCACCTCGCGCTACGGCGGGAGCACCGAGGTCTGGAGCTATGGCGCCCACGTCGTCAAGGACCAGTGCCGCTCCTGGCATGCCAACGGCCGCGCCTTCGACATCTCGAGGCTGCGGATCGGCTCCACACCAGTGGTCAGTGCCCGCGAGGACCTGTGGCACGAGGCCAGCGCCGAGCGCCAGGCCGAGCTGCGGCGCCGCTACTGGACGCTCGCGGCCTCACTGCACCTGCACTTCGCCTACGTGCTGACCCACCACTTCGACCCTGAGCACCGCAACCACATCCACGTCGACAACGGCCTCTCGGGCAGCGGCATGAGCAGCTTCAGCCGTGGTTCGCGGGTGCAGAACCAGGCAGTCCAGGCGATCTGCCAGTCGATCTGGGGCCAGCAGGGCGAGGTGACCGGGCAGTGGGACGAGACCCGAGACCAGGCGGGCCCCGTCCTGGCCGAACTGGGTCTGCGGGACCTGCGACGCCAGGAGACCTGGCAGGCCTTCCTGCGTGCCAGCGTCCAGCGCGGCTGAGCGGTTGAGCGACGACCAGGAGCCGCTACTGCAGCCGCAGGTGGAAGACGTCGCCGGCGCTGAAGGGCTGCAGCCCCTGGGGCGTGCGCACCACGAGCCGTCCGAAGTCGTCCACGTGGTCTCCGGTCCCCAGCACATGGGTGTGCTCGTCGACCATCACCCGCAGTGGCGAGCCGATGGAGGCGCAGCGCCGCTCGTACTCCTCGTGCACCTGCCCCTCGGACTCCCAGATCTCGTAGAGCCGGGCGAACTCGGTCAGCAGGCTGGCCAGCACCTCGCTCTTGCCAGCCTCGAGCCCGGCGATCCTCAGCGAGGTTGCGGTCGGGACGGGCAACTCGGACTCGTCTAGGGAGAAGTTGATGCCGATGCCCACCACAGCAGCGGCCCCGTGGTCGCCGTCGATGCGCTCGGACAGGATGCCGCAGATCTTGCGCCCGTCGACCAGGACGTCATTGGGCCACTTGAGCTCCACGCGGCCGGGCTCGGCGCCGGTGGCCTGTTCGATCCCCGTCGCCACGGCCATCCCGGCCAGCAGCGAGAGCCAGCCCCAGTCCAGCGATGGCCGGGTGGGGCGCAGCAGCAGCGAGAAGGCGACCGAGGCCCCGGCGGGTGATTCCCAGCGGCGCTCGAAACGGCCGCGGCCGGCGGTCTGTTCCTCGCTGACCAGCACCAAGCCGTCGAGGTCGGTGGTGCGGGCCAGCACCGCGAGGTCGGCATTGGTGCTGCCAGTGGTGGGCACCCAGCGCACCTCGTTCCACAGGGTGACACGCTCCAACAGCTGTCGCAGGAGCTCGGGATCGGTCGCGTCGCAGGCGGGCATGCAGCGCACGGTAGTCCCGCAGGATGGAATTGCCCAGCCGGAGCGGTGCGCAGCAGCCGCTGAGCCGCTAGGGTCAGCCCCATGGAGATCGACATCCACACCACAGCTGGAAAGATCGCCGATCTGGGCCGCCGCATTGACGCTGCCGTCAATGCCGCTTCGCCCGCGGCCGTCGAGAAGCAGCATGCCAAGGGCAAGATGACGGCGCGCGAGCGAGTGCTCGCCCTGCTCGACGAGGGGACCTTCGCCGAGCTTGACCAGTTCTCTCGCCACCGTTCGACCGCCTTCGGTCTCGAGGAGAAGCGCCCCTATGGCGACGGAGTCATCGTGGGTGTGGGTGCCATCAACGGCCGCCCGGTCTGTGTCTTCAGCCAGGACGTCGCCATCTTCGGTGGCGCGCTGGGCCAGGTCTACGGCGAGAAGATCGTCAAGATCATCGACTTCGCCATCAAGACCGGCGTCCCGCTGATCGGCATCAACGAGGGTGGCGGCGCCCGCATCCAGGAGGGCGTGGTCTCGCTGGGCCTGTATGGCGAGATCTTCCGTCGCAACACCCACGCCTCGGGCGTGATCCCGCAGATCAGCCTCATCATGGGCGCCGCGGCCGGTGGCCACGTCTACTCCCCCGCCCTGACCGATTTCACGATCATGGTGGACAAGACCTCGCAGATGTTCATCACCGGTCCCGCGGTCATCAAGACCGTCACCGGCGAGGACGTGACGCTCGAGGAGCTGGGCGGCGCCCGCACCCACAACACCAAGTCCGGTGCCGCGCACTACCTGGCCGCCGACGAGAACGACGCGCTGGAGTACGTGCGCGAGCTGCTGAGCTACCTGCCGCAGAACAACCTGGAGGACCCGCCCGTCTTCGACGACGAAGAGGTCGACCTCACCATCACCGATCACGACCGCAAGCTCACCACGCTGATCCCGGACTCCCCGAACCAGCCCTATGACATGCGCGAGGTCATCCGCACCGTCCTCGACGACGACGAGTTCCTCGAGGTGCAGCCGCTGTTCGCGCAGAACATCATCTGCGGCTTCGGCCGCATCGAGGGGCGTTCGATCGGTGTCGTGGCAAACCAGCCCATGCAGTTCGCCGGCTGCCTCGACATCGACGCGTCGGAGAAGGCCGCCCGCTTCGTGCGCACCTGTGATGCCTTCAACATCCCGGTGCTCACCTTCGTGGACACCCCAGGCTTCCTGCCCGGCGTCGACCAAGAGCACCAGGGCATCATCCGTCGCGGTGCGAAGCTGATCTACGCCTACGCCGAGGCCACCGTGCCGCTGCTGACCGTGATCACCCGCAAGGCCTACGGCGGCGCCTACGACGTCATGGGCTCCAAGCACCTGGGTGCCGACATCAACCTCGCCTGGCCCACCGCCCAGATCGCCGTGATGGGGGCCGAGGGCGCCGTCGACATCCTGTACAAGAAGGAACTCGCCGAGATCGAGGACGACCAGGCGAAGGCGGTGCGTCGCAAGGAGCTGATCGACGAGTACAACGACGAGCTGGCCAATCCCTATGTGGCCTCCGAGCGCGGCTACGTCGACCAGATCATCTACCCGCACGAGACCCGCGCCGAGTGCATCCGGGTGCTTCGCCTGCTGCGCACCAAGCGTGAGGTGCTGCCGCCGAAGAAGCACGGCAACATCCCGCTGTGATGCACCCGAGGACCCAGGAGTCAGGACGATGAGCGAAGAGGAAACCGAGGCCGCCCAGGCACAGGTCTACCAGTTCGGCAAGGGCAATCCCGATGCCGACGAGGTGGCTGCGGTGCTCACGGTGATCCAGGCGGCGCTTGCCCCTGCTGCGCTGGCCGAGGAGAACGACGACCGTCCCCTGGCCGGTGGCTGGAAGTCCTACAACCGGGTGCTGCGTCGCCCGCACAACCCGGGCCGGGAGGCCTGGCGCTACAGCGCCCGTCCCTGACGGGCACGGGTAGCGGTCGAACTCCATGAGGGCCCGGCAGGCCAGACGGGCCTGCCGGGCCCCGTCCTGTCCGCCATCAGGGGAAATGCACCTGTGGATGACATGTCCTGTGGAATTCTGGTGGGGTATCCCCCGCGGTCACCATCGTGAAAGGACTGACCCATGAACGCACTTGACGACATCTTGGCGGCCCTGCCCGTCGAGCGACTGGCCCAGCAGCTCGGTGAGGACCCGGCGGCGGTGCAGCAGGCCGCCGGCCCGGCGGTCACCAGCCTGCTGGGCGGCTTGACGCAGAATGCCCAGTCGCCCGAGGGCGAGCTCTCCTTGGCCGAGGCCCTGCAGCAGCACCAGCAACGTGACCTGGTGCGCGACGGCGGTGTTGATGTCGACCGGGTGGACCCTGCCGACGGCGAGAAGATCGTGAACCACGTCTTCGGCAACCAGTCCACCGGCGTGGCCCAGTCGCTGGGGCAGCAGGCCGGTGTCTCCAGCGACCTGGTGCGCAAGCTCCTACCGCTGCTCGCCCCCGTGGTGCTCGGCTACCTGGCCAAGCAGCTGGGTGGCGGGAACTCCGCCGCCGGCAACATCTTGGGCCAGGTGTTCGGCGGTGCGGGCCAGCAGGCCGGTGCCGGTGTCGGTGCCGGCAACACGGGCATGCTCGGCGGCGTGCTGTCCCAGGTGCTGGGCAGTGTGCTGGGTGGCCAGGCCGCCCCGGCCGGCAATCCCTTCGACCCGTCCACGGCGCAGGCCACGCACCAGCAGGCGCAGGCCGGCGGGGGCGACATCGTCTCCCAGATCCTGGGCGGGCTGTTCAAGAACTGAGCGGTCAACCTGCAGGACCAGGCGTCACTCGGTGAGGCGCACGCACCCTAGGCTGGGGGCGTGCGCCTCGTTCTTGCCAGCTCCTCCCCCGCCCGCCTCAGGACCCTCTCCCGTGCCGGGGTCGAGGCCGACGTGGTCCGTCCCGAGGTCAACGAGGACGCCTTCACCGCGCCCAGCGCCGGTGAGCTGACCTGCATCCTGGCCAGCGCCAAGGGCGAGGCGGTGGCGCCCAGTCTGGATGCCGACGCTGACTGGGTGCTGGTGGCCTGCGACACGCTGCTGGACCTCGACCAGCGCACCTGGGGCAAGCCGGGTGACGCGGCCTCGGCCGAGGCGCTGTGGCGACGGCTGCGGGGACGCACCGCCCGGGTGCACACCGGCCACCACATCGTGGTCAACACCGCAGGCGATCGGCGCGCCGTGACCCGCCTGGCCACGGCGGAGGTGACCTTCGCCGACCTCTCGGACGAGGAGATCGCTGCCTACGTGGAGACGGGTGAACCCGCCCGGTGCGCGGGCGGGTTCACGATCGACGGTTTCGGCGGGCCCTTCGTCACCAGCATCCGCGGCGACCACCACACCGTGGTGGGCATCTCGCTGCCGCTGCTGCGCCAGGTACTGCTCGACCTGGGCATCGGCTGGCACGAGCTGTGGCAGGCACCCACCCAGGCTTGAGCGCCCGGCTTCAGTCGCGCTTGTGGGCCATTCCGCGCACGATGGCGTCACCGATGGACTGGATCAGCTGCACGATGATGATCAGCACGACGACCGAGACCAGCAGCACCGGGGTGTTGAAGCGCTGGTAGCCGTAGCGGATGGCGAAGTCGCCCACGCCGCCGCCGCCGATCGTGCCGGCCATCGCGGAGTAGCCGATCAGCATCACCAGGGTGAGGGTGGCGCCGGCCACCAGCGGGCTCATCGCCTCGGGCAGCAGCACCTTGCGCACGATCTGGCCATTGCTGGCCCCCATCACCTTGGCGGCCTCGATCTTGCCCGGGGCCACCTCGCGCAGCGCCGACTCGACGACGCGCCCGAAGAAGGGGATGGCGCCGATGGCCAGCGGGACGACGGCGGCCGTCGGCCCGTAGGCGGTGCCCACCACCAGGCGGGTCAGCGGGATCACCGCGATCAGCAGGATCAGGAAGGGCAGCGAGCGGAAGATGTTGACCAGTCCGCCGAAGAGCTTGTTGAAGCCCTTGCTGGGGGCCAGTCCGTCGGAATCAGTCACCCGCAGCAGGATGCCGGTGAGGGTGCCGAGGACGAGGGTGATCAGGAAGCTGAGTAGGACCATCCATCCCGTCTCGGCCAGTGCCTTCCCCAGCTCGGGGAGGGACTCGGCGATGCTGGTCTTGTTCATGCGCTCACGCTCACAGGGAATCGGGGGGTCATTCGCTCACGCTCACTCCGCGCTCGGTGAAGAACTTCGTGATGACGGCATCGTCCAGATCGCTGTGGGGGTGGTCGAAGCTGACGCGCAGCCGTCCCACCTTGTGGCCGGCGATCTGCTCCACCGAACCGCCGAGGATCGACACGTCGATGCCGGTCTGGCGGGTGAAGGTGCTCAGCAGGGGTTCGCTGACGCCTTGGTTGACGAAGCTCAGCAGCTGGCTGGGCACGTCGAGGCCCTCGGGGACGCGCCCCAGCGGGATCAGCTGGTCCGCGATCCGGGAGGCCGGGTCGGCCACGAGGTCCAGCAGCGTGCCGCTCTCGACGACCCGGCCGTCGGCCATCAGTGCCGCCGCGTCACAGATGCGACGCACGACCTCCGACTCGTGGGTGATGAGCAGCACCGTGAGACCCATCCGGTCTCGAAGGTCCTTGACCAGGTCGAGGATCTGCTCGGTGGTGGTCGGGTCGAGCGCGCTGGTGGCCTCGTCCATCAGCAGCACCTTGGGTCGGGTGGCGAGCGCCCGGGCGATGCCGACGCGCTGCTTCTGCCCTCCGGAGAGCTGGGACGGGTAGGCACCGGCCTTGTCGGGCAGGCCGACGAGCTCCAGCAGTTCGGTGACGCGAGGCGCGATGGTGCGCGCGTCGACTCCGGCCAGCTCCAGGCCAAAGGCGACATTGTCGAAGACGGTGCGGCTGGCCAGCAGGTTGAAGTGCTGGAAGATGGTGCCCATCTGTCGCCGGGCGACGCGCAGCTGCTTGTCCCCCAGCGCCGTCCAGTCGGTGCCCGCCACGGTGATGGTGCCGCTGGTGACCGGCTCCAGGTGGTTGAGGCAGCGCAACAGGGTCGTCTTGCCCGCACCCGAACGCCCCAGGATGCCGAAGATCTGCCCCTGCGTGACGGTCAGGCTGACGTCGTCGAGGGCGACGACGGGCGAGGCATTGCGGCCCCGCCCGTCGTAGACCTTGGAGACGTGGTCGAAGGAGATCACGACTGCTTGGCGGGCAGGACGCTGCCCTGGTAGTTGCTCTTGATCCAGTCCTGCAGCTGCTGGCTCTGCAGGGCTTCGGCGAGCTTGGCCACGCGCGGGTCGTCCTTCTTCTCGGCCTTGACCGCCACGACATTGGCGAAGGGGTTGTCGACGGTCGACTCGCTGACGATTGCATCCGTGGATGGCTTCAGGCCTGCCTCGAGGGCGTTGGCGCCGTTGATGACGCTGATGGTGGCCTGCTGGTCGTCCAGGGTGGCCGGCAGCTGCGGGCGGTCGATCTTGAGGAAGTTCAGGCCCTTGGGGTTGGCGGTGATGTTCTTCTCGGTGATCTGCGCGTAGTCGAGGTCCTTGTCGGTGGACTTGACGTTGAGCGTGAGCAGCTTGGCGTCCTGGAGCAGGAGCAGTCCGCGCGACAGGTTGGTCGGATCTGCGGCCAGGGCCACGGTGGCGCCGTTGGGCACGTCCTTGAGGTCGGTCAGCTTCTTCGAGTAGATGCCCAGGGGCTCGACGTGGGTGGTGGCGGCGACGGCAAGGTCGTCGACGCCCTTCTCCTTCTGCCACGAGGTGAGGTAGGGCACGTGCTGGAAGAAGTTCGCGTCCACATCGCCGGACTCCAGCAGCTGGTTCGGGTCGATGTCGCCGGTGATGCCCTTGACCTCGATCTTGGTCTCGCCGAGCAGGCCGAGCTCCTGCACCTTCTTCAGGATCTCGGTGTGCGGGGTGGCATCGGCCATCACCACGAGGGGGCCGTCGGTGGAGCTGCCTCCGCCCAGGCCGCAGCCGGTGAGGGCGAGCGCGGCCAGTGCGGCGGTACCGGTCAGCAGGGAGCGTCGTGTGGTGTTCATGGATGTGTCCTTCTGGAGGGCAGGCTGGGCGTCGGAGTCTTCGGGCTTCCTGACAACGCCACCGGGAGCTGGCTCGACCGGACCGTCCCTATGGGGACAGGAGCGAAGGGCGTTGTCAGCCGAACATTCGGCACATCATGCAGGCACAGCAGATGACGGGCATGGTGTGGCCCGTCATCTTCTCGCACTTGCACGGCATGGCCTGGAATCTATCGCGGGTCCACATCGGGCGGCAATTTCGTCCACGATGTGGCCACCCCCCGTGGGCGGCTCAGCGCCGCTGGTGGCGCAGCGCGAGGGCGCAGGTCTGTTCCGAGCAGGTGGCGGCCCCTTCCCAGCGGCTGTGGTCCTGCTCCGGTCCGTGGAAGAGCACCGAGCTGCCCCGGGCAGCCTCGACCACCCAGCCATCGGGAAGCCGTGTGGTGAACCACTGCTCGAGCACGTCGCCGTCGGTGGTGGGCATGGTGAGGGTGACCACATTGGGCTGGTCGATGCGGCTGGTGATCGACAGCCCGGCGGGCAGCAGCAGTTCTCCTGGTCCGTGGACAAAGCCCCGGTGGGCCAGCGTGGTCGAGTCGGCGGGAATGCTGGACGGGATGCTCGGCACGGTGCCCGTCGCGGCAGGCTCGGTGCCACCCTGGCACCCGGCCAGCAGTCCGGCGCAGGCCAGCACCGCCACGGCGGCTCTCACGTCGATCACCCACCCAGCCTACTGTCGAGGGCCAAGGCAGTGTCGGGGCCCTAGGCTGGGGCCATGACTTCCCTTCCCGTCGCCCTGGTCACCGGAGGTTCCCGCGGTATCGGCCTGGCCGTCTGCCACCGCCTCGCCAGCACCCACCACCTGTTGGTGGGCGGCCGCAGCCCGGAGACGACGCGGCAGGTGGCCTCCCAGCTGCCCAGCGCCGAGCCCTTCTGCTGCGACCTGGACGATACCGAGGCGGTGGAGCAGGCGATGTCACGGGTGCAGCGCCTCGACGTGCTGGTGCTCTCGGCGGGCATCACCGCCGGCGGCACGGTGGCCGAGACGCCGCTCGACGAGTGGCGTCGGGTGATGCAGACCAATCTGTTCTCCGTTGTCGGCCTCACCCGGCTGGCGCTGCCGCTGCTGCGTGAGTCCCGCGGCATGGTGGTGACGATCAACTCCGGCTCGGGCTTCACGTCGAAGCCCGGCAATGGCGTGTACTCGGCCAGCAAGTTCGCACTGCGCGCCTTCACCGACGCCCTGCGTGAGGAGGAGCGCGGCACGGTGCGGGTCAGCTCGGTGCATCCCGGACGGGTCGACACCGACATGCAGCGCGAGATGTGGGCCGAGCTGGGCCGTGACTACGCCCCCGATGACCACCTGCGTCCCCAGTCAGTGGCCGAGGCCGTCGCACTGGCGGTACTGGCCAGCCCCGAGGCGAACCTGGACGAGATCTCGATCCGGCCCGTCGTCCAGTCCTGAGCGTCATCCAGACTCGGGGCTCCCATCGACTTACACCCTCATCTGTGAGGAGCCTTCCTGGCTCTTCACAATCCAGGGTGTAGATCATGGCCTGGTAGACGCCCCAAGTGGCCTCGACCTCAACGTGCCGGTCATCAGCGAACAGGGCATTCAGGCGGCGTTGTTGCTTGTCAGTAAGTAGATCAGCGCCGGTATGAAGCGTTCGCCGTGCTTGGTAGAGCGGATGATGCTTGCGCCCCCGACTGCCGTGCAGCGAGACCTGGACCCGCCTGCGGCACACATCCAGAGCATCCCCAGCGAGCCGGATGACATGGAAGGGATCCATCACCGTGGCAGCTTTCGGCAGTTCTTCGGCCGCGGCAGTCTTGAAGCCGGTGAACCCGTCCATCGCCACGATCCGGATCCCATCTCTCCAAGTCTGGGGCTGCTGCGACAGCCACGTCTTGAAGGCCTGCTTCGAACGGCCTTCGACCATCGCCAACAACCGCGACGCTCCGGTCCCGGTGCTGACGGGGGTCAGGTCGATGACCACGGTGACGTACTTGTCGCCGCGGCGGGTGTGGCGCCACACGTGCTCGTCGACGCCGACCACTGTGACGCCCTCGAGGCGGCCGGGGGAGTCGATGAGCATCCGCTGGCCTTCGGCGAGGACGGCGTCGTTGGCGGTGTTCCACGCCACGTCGAGCGCGGCCGCGATGTGCGTCATGGACAGGTGGTTGACCACCAGCGCTTCCAGCGCCCACCGCAATGCACCTCGTGACAAGCAGGAACGCGGCGACGCTGCGCCGGTGAGGTCCTGGCGCCAGACATGCCCGCAACCGGTGCACTGGTAGCGGCGCAGCCGGACCCGCAATATGGTGGGGCGCCAACCGAACGGGACATGCGCCAGGTCCCGGACCACGCTGTCACGCGGCTGGCCGTGGCAGCCGCAGCGGTGGCACCAGTGATCAGGCTGGACCGGGCGACACGCCAGGACGGCGCGCTTGCCGGTGAGGTGCTGACCGGTGACGGCCAGGCCGAGGTCATCGAGACGGCAGAACGTGGTCAGGTCAGGGGTGGTGAAGGTAGCGTTGTCCATGTCGAGGTCTTTGGCGATGGCTGTGTAGGAACTTCCATCATCCAAGGACCTCGATCCCTGTGACCACCCGGGGCCCGCTACCGAACTACACCCTCATCTGTGAAGAGCCTCCAAACTGCCCGCACGAACGGCGAGAGCGTGGTCACGATCTGTTGGCGGTTCAACGTGCATCGGATGACCGTCTGGACGCACACGAAAGACTTGCTCTGACTTCCCACCGGGCCGCACGGCTGGGGCCGATCGTCCTCACGCGGTCGCGCAAGTCAATGAGGTACTTGGCCGTGAAGGTTTCGAGGCACTCTATGGCGAGCACAACCAGTGCTACCTCCGTTATGTCGGCACCCCGACCGTGACCATCCTTGCCACCACCCACCACCGCCGCTTCCAAGGCTGAGCTGGAGCGGCGGCAGCACCTGACAACGAAACTCGACCAGTGCAGCGAGGATGACGTGGCGACGGCCACGGTGCTCATTGCCACGGCTGCCAGCGGCTTCAGTCCAGATCCTGGTCCAGTTGAGCTCGTTCGTCTTGACGAACGGCATCACGTTCGTAGGACTCTGCAATGGCGCGCAGGATGCGCGCAGTTCGGGGCCAATGCACCTGGACCGCCAGGCTCCATTGCTTGTACTGCTCAGCCAGCGTTCTCTCTTGGCTGCCGCCGTCGTAGACGCCGCGCCACGTGAGACCGCGACTGTTCAGTCGGCCGGTGATTGCGCCGTTCTCTAGGTCGCGACTCCCGATCGACTCGATGAGATCTCGAACTGGAGCCGGTGGCCAGATTCCATCCGCGTCAACAGGCGCGCGGGCAAGAGTTTGGCCAATCAGTTCGTCACCGATGTCCGCTCGGTCGAGGTCGGATAGTTGCAGACGAGCCTGCTTGACCCACTCCTGCATCGCAGCTTCATCAAGTGTGCCGTCCTCCCGTCGTCCCGGGAAGCCGTGCCAACCGCGAAGGACCCACCAAGCATGCTCGGTTAGCGGATCCGCGCTCTTGCTCTGACGGTGAGGCTCGTTTGCACCCCGGAATGTGCGTTGAACGAGATCAACGAACAGGACAGGGTTCGATGCGAGAGCCTGGTTAAGGGCACGTGGCTCGCGGTTGTGCTGGAGGAGCCTGAAATAGCCGAACTCCAGAGATGCGAGGTCGGCAACTGGCACGTCGGCTGCGGCTAGGTGGTCCAGCAATGTCCCGACATAGTGGCCAGTCATCTGTGACATTCCCGCCCGCCCTGGGTCCTGGGTGATCGCCGCGCGCAAGACGGATAGGACTAGCGTTGCGCTTGGGAGATGCTTCTTCTGGTCTGCTGTCGGGTTGAAGGTGCCGTGGCTCGCGATCACAATTGCCGACCAAGCCCGTGCTCGTTCAAGGAGCAACTCGATAGCTCTGGTGAGATCTTCATGGGGAACGACCTCAAATGGCGCCTCGGACCAGAAGAGGTCTTCAGCGGCTGGGAACTCGCGGAGAACCTCCCAGAACCGGCTCTCCGTCGGGACGCTGAGCACAAACCTTCTCATGGCCTCGCTCTCCACGTCGCCCCGTTGGAGCGCTCGCCTGAGGTCCGCTGGTCCATCGACGGTGAGGCGGCTGCGGACCCACGTTGTCGCGGCTTCCTGAAGCGCTGCGCTATCCGATGCCAGCCAACCCAGCATGGTGTCGAGAGCATCAATCGGCTCGTAGGTTGACAGAGTCCAGCCGACCTGTGTCGGAGCCTCAGCACGGACCGCTACTGAGCCGAGCTGCTCCCACGCGTCGGGGCGGGCAAACAGAACATCAAGTGCTTCGCGCCGTTTGACTTCCAGCGCTGTCCGGTAGCGCTCGTAGTCGTTCAGGTCTGCACCCGACAGGTCCGGGCGCCAATTGAAGAGATACGCGAACCGGCGGAGGTCATCAGCAGGTCGGAGCAATTCGGCCAGTTTGTGTAAGCGGGCACGTCGCTCCGCCGGAATTGCCCAGTCCGCGTCCTGGAAACGTTCGTGCCGGACCGCGGTCTCTCGGACCTTTTCGTACAAGGCCAGTCGAACGTCCTCATCCAAGTCGCCGCGCGAGGCCTCGTTCTCGAGAAACTCGATGATCCGACTCGCTTCATCCGCGCCAACCGTACACAGTGCTTCCACCAGCCATGGTAGAGCAGTGCGATTTGCCTTGGCCCATTCGATTGCTCGGTCGACCAAGCTCGTCGTGAACGCGAACCATTCGCTGTTCGGCATCCGGTCGCTGGGGGGCTTCCAGAGTTGATAGCGAGGCTCATTGGGCGGCGAGACCCAGGCCCTACTGTCGGGCCACAGGGCCTTGAGTAAAGCCCAACCTGTCGTCTCACTTACGATCCGGCAGGCGTCGAGCGCTTGGAGCCGGGTCGCAAGATCTGCACCAGTGTTCCGAATCCATCCGCAAAGGACGGTCGAAATGCTTGCGAGTGGATTGTTGCCCGAATTCTTCGGCAGTTCATAGCGGCAGAGTTCGGTCAGGATCTGCGTTGCGCGAACGAGGTGGTCGGGTGACCAGCAGAGCACTTCCAAGGCCCACAACAGGTGATGCTGTTGACCCGAAGGCCCAAGTGCTAGCGGATCGTCAGCGACCTGGAACATGCGGCCGACGGTTGGGTTTCTGGTTGCAAGGTCATCCTCCAACGCCGAAAGGAAGGTGTCTGGAGCGGCCTCGGCAAGAAGCGGAAGCACGTCGGCGATCGCTCCCCAAGTGTGCCCCTCGGTGCCGGTAGTGACTTGACGCAGCACGTCATGCACAACACGTTTGGCCGCTGCGGATGCCAGATTAGTGTCACCAGAGCCTGACTCCATAGCTCCCGCTAGGGCGAGACTTTCGGCGATACCGTGCCGTAGAGCAGGCGAATATGTTCTCCGTTGCCCCTTCAATTGAGCGGCGATCCGCTCGTGAGATCTGAGGCCTTCATATGGATTTGGGTCTAGGAGAACGCTGACTGCGATCGCTGCCCATCGCGATGCCAGTTCTGATGACACTAGGTTGCCAAACTCGAGGAACGCCTCCTCTAGGGAGGTGAATACAAAGACCTTCCGCACGTTCCGGATCGCCGGATCCGATCCGCGACTGGCGTCGGTGATAGCGCGCCGTAGGTCGACTGAGGGAACGGCGGCCAGTTCACTCATGACTCGCAGGTCCTCGGGTCGATCGGTCCACCGACTGGCCAGCATCAGTGCGGCGAGCGTGGTGGCCAACGGCGGCCGAGACCACCTTGGCTGCTGCACGCGAGGCGAGCGTGAAAGCCGCCGGGCCAATGCGGGCATACTCCGACGAGCAAGTACCGCGAGACGATCGGCTTGACGCCAGTCGAGGTCGCCTACTCTGAATGCCTCGGCCGCCTCGTTCCGGCCAACCCTCGGCAGGCGGATGTCGACGCTGCGGCGCATGGCAGAGCCGCTATCGGCGATAGAGACGACATGCCTACCGCTAGCAAGGGCACGTGCTACGTCTGCATTGTCGAAGTCGGGCACCAGAATTCCGGACCCTGGGAGTGCCACTACTCGATCCCAGACGCCTGTTGACCGGACGATTGTGACAGTGCCAGGCTCACTCGACTTGTCGTCGTCTGGCGTGAGACACGCATGTAAGAACCCCAAGGCATCGTCGACCCACTCGGTCTGGATCGACGTAATCCTCGGTTCTTCACTAAGCAAGGAGCGCAGTCGCTGCGCCTCCTTTGCTCGCCCGGCGACGAAAAGATTCAACGGAAGAACTGGTTCGGTGGCAGCGGAGAAGCGGCCCCACCATGTCTCCAGAGTTAGCGCGTCCCGGGGCCGAAGACCGAGAGTTTCCGAGACCCATAGGTGTGCGGCGGGCGCAACCTGCAGCCAAGCTTCGAGGTCATCCGCATCGAGGACGAGGACATCCTTGAAGAGCTTCTCGGCCCGTCGCTCGGCGGCCCACGAGTCCTTGCCCTGCCATCGACGAACGGTCACGAAGACGAAGGTGACATCTTGCGATGCCTCGCCCTTTCGTCCGTCGTAGTCCTTGGTGGCTTTGCGCCTGGAGTCCTTGTCGGTGCCGAACTCGAACCATAGTTGTCCGGCCGGCAGCAAGTGTGTCTGCCCCCCCGAGGGTCGCTACCCCGTCCTTACCGGCCAGAGCAACCCCATCGCCTGTCCGTATCGAGATCTGGCCAGCCCCGGGGGTCTCGAACAACAGCCTGCGCACCAACTCTGGAAGCCGATGCTGAGCTTCTCGGGCATTGGTCTGGGGCCAGAGCGCGAGCTGGCTCGCAGTCGCATATTCGGGACTGGCGGTCCGTCGTTCGGCAGCCAGACTCACGGCCGGTGCTCCGCGCTGCGCTTTGAGGCGCTCCACGTCGCTCGCACGGAACCTGTAGAACGACGTCTCTGGCACCCGGGAATCCGGTAGTAATCCCTGCTTGGCATACGACCGCACAGTGTTCTCGTGCACGGCCAGTCGCCTCGCTGTCTCGCGCACGTTCAGAAACTCAGGAGCGGCATCATTCACAACAAAAGTATACATACATGTAGAGTTTGTGCACTTGATGGCGGCGGGCTTAGTTGAGAGAGACGCAGGAGCGGACATGGACACGGTGAGCGAGGCAATCGACCCGTCGTGGTGGGAGGACGTACTGGCAGCGGCGTCGCTTGATGACCCCTATGAGCCGCCAGAGTTGTTGTCATTGCATCTCGAGCAGGCGGCTGCCGATCCGTCTGTCACAGGGCTTCGCGAACTGGTGCTACACGTGTTGGCGATGGTGTCGTCGGCGATGCTGAACGCTGAGGACTGGCTGGAGCCGTTCACACCTGTGATGCAGTTCGGTGGTAAGCGGACTGTGGTACCGGCGGACTTGGATGCTGACCAGGTGGCGTTGCTGGCGCGTATCGCTCCTCTCGTCGAACGTGATGATCTGCGGGCTCGGGTCGCTGATGTCGCCTGGGTCTATGGGGAGCGATCGGACGTTGCGATGTTGGACCGGGCCATTGACGCTTATTGGGCCGCGCCGCTGACGGACGATGTGTGGTTCAGCGTGGGGAAGGACGCGTGGGTTCGGGCCTTCGCGCTTGCAGCGCGGCGCGGTGCGGGCGGACAGGCCCGGATACAGGACATGTCGGACGCGCTGAAGGCTCAGGTCTTGGCCGGGCGGGTGACAGACAACTTCAGAACAGTGGGGTTCGCGGAAACCTTGCGCCAGCACGGTCGTGTCGACGCTGCTGGGCGCGCTGAGGTGCGCGAAGCGCTCTTCGCGATCGCGGCACAGGCATCGTCGAGAGCGCCGCGCCTGTCACGCCACCTCGAGCGTGAGGCACTCGCATGGCTTGGTGGTTCGGACCCGGCGGCGGCGAACGCAGCGAGTGAGCGCATTGCGCGGACATACATTGCTGAAGCCGATGCCCGCGTTCAGGACGACCCGAAGGCAGGCGTGCTGGCCGAGGGCCATTTTCTGGAGAAGGCCATCGCAGTCCTCCGAACCATCTCTCGCTCCTACCGGCTCGAGAACGGACTCGACGAGCTCATCGACGACCTCCGCATTCGGCTGCGTGAGAGCCGGGAGTCGTCGATGGAGCAGATGATGCGTATCCAGTCGGACCCGGTCGATCTGACTGAGGCAGTGTCCTACGCACGGTCGCAAGTCTCGGGTCACGCAGAGAAGTTCGACGCGCTCGCTGCATTTGCCATGCTCGCACCGCCGCTAGACGAAGCCAGTACGCGCGCGAACGCCGCGAAGATGCTGGAGGGCGGCATCAGGCACCTCTTTGGATCATCTACGTTTTCCTCTGACTTCCGGAAGATCGCATCGAGGCCCGGGTCTTCAGGTCAAGCCGATGAGGACGCGGTGTGGGCCGAGATGGTCCACACGGTGTTGTTTCATTCCCAATTGCTCGGAAAGGGCATCATCCAGCCTGCGCAAGAGGTCCTGACTACTGAGCACCGGTTCAGTCGGCAGTACATGGAGTCGCTGTGCGTGGAGTCGCCAACAGTGCCCGAGGGGCACGAGACGTTGTGGGGCGACGGGCTGGCGCTCGGCTTGGGCGGAAACTTCGGCGCTGCGGTCTCTGTTCTGGTCCCGCAGTTGGAGCAGGTCGTGCGCGTCATGTTGAGGCGGCACGACGTGTACACGTTGTTCGTCGATGAGCAGGGCGTGGAGAGTGAGAAGAGCTTGAAGGCGCTTCTCGACATGACCGAGACCGAGGACGTCTTTGGTGCAGGGATGGTCATGGAGATGAAGGCAATGCTGGTCGTCCAAGGTGGTCCGAACCTACGCAACGACGTCGCGCACGGCCTTCTCGATGACAACTCGGCGTGGAGCTACTCAGCGCTCTACATGTGGTGGTTCTGCCTTCGGCTGGTGACGTGGCCGGTCATCGAGATGATGGACCACGCTCGGACCCAGTCAGCAGAGTCCAGCGAAGACTCAATGGCAACCGGCGGCGCGGACATCAAGCCGACGAAGCAGACTGCAGCTGACATCGAAGCGGGAGATTTGGCGGAAGACCAGCAGCGCGAAGGCTAGATCGGTTCAGGCCAGAGGTGGTCAAGCCCCTTGGGTCGCCGACGTACCCACATCGGTGTCGCCAACGGGACGCAGGTTGCAACGTAAGCCTCGATCCACCGATGAGGTGGGTTGGGTGAGCGTGCCGGGAGAATGCCCTTGCGTAGCGCGGAGAATCGGAGTTCTTCAGGCAACGATTCGAGGCTCTTCACAGATGAGGGTGTAGTTCGGTAGCGGGCCCCGGGTGGTGACAGGGATCGAGGTCCTTGGATGATGGAAGTTCCTACACAGCCATCGCCAAAGACCTCGACATGGACAAAGCTACCTTCACGACCCCTGACCTGACATACATGATGGTAAGAGCCTTGGGGAGTCGTGACCCTGCCTCTGACTGGTGCCCTGCTGGGCTACCGACAAACTGATCAGTCCGGCTCTCCAAGGCCTGGGTGACGACCGCCCGGCCATGACCTAATACGAGCCTGATCGCGAGTCCGGTGTATGTCCTGTCTGACCGAGACGGCCGCCACCTGACCCACACCAACGATCAGGAACGGGCCATGACCATGATGACAAACCCCGGCGACCATGTCGCCGGGATCGACTCCCACAAGGACACCATCCACATCGCGGTGATCACTGCTACTGGTTTGGAAGTCGCCGATCACGAGTTCGCCACCACCACCGTCGGCTACCGCAGAGCCGTCGCCTGGCTGGCCAACCACGGACCTGTCGCCGCGGTCGGCATCGAGGGCACCTCGAGCTACGGCGTCGGGATCACCGCCGCCCTGCGCCGCAACGGCATCCAGGTCGTCGAGGTCAACCGCACCCGCCCCGCCGATCGCCGCAAACAGGGCAAGACCGACCGCCTCGACGCTTACCGCGCCGCCCGCTGCGTCTTGTCCGGAGAAGCCACCACCCACCCCAAGCACGACACCATCGAACCCCTACGCGCCCTGGTCATCACCCGCCGCGGCGCCACCAAATCCCTCCAGGCCTGCTGGCGCCAGATCGGCTCACTGCTGGTCAACGCCAGCCCCGCACTACGCGACAAATACCGCGAAACCGGCCGCGACAAGCTCGTAGACCTCCTCGCCGCCAGCCGACCCGACCAGGTCCACAACCTCGCCGACGCCACCACCCTGAGAGCCCTGCGCAGCCTGGCGCGCCGCCACCTATTCCTGCGCGCCGAGATCGACGACCTCGACACCCAACTCGACACCCACACCACCGCCAAGAACCCCGGCCTGCGCGCCATCCACGGCATCGGCCCAGCCTTGGCAGCAGTCCTGCTGACCACCGCCGGAGACAACCCCGACCGGCTGCGCAGCCCCGCCTCCTTCGCAGCGCTCTGCGGCACCAGCCCCATCCCCGTCTCCTCAGGCAAGACCCAACGCCACCGCCTGTCCCGCGGCGGCGACCGACAAGCCAACTGGGCGCTGCACCAAGCCATCAAGGTCCGCATGAGCCACGACCAACGCACCCGCGGCTACCGCGACAAGCACCTCGACGCCGGCTGGACACTCGCAGCCGTCTACCGCTCCCTCAAACGGGCACTCGTCCGAGAAGTAGTCCGCGCCCTGACCGGCCACTGCCAGATCCCGAACTACACCGACCTGCGCCCCACCCGCCAAGCCAAGAACCTCACCCTCACCACCGCCGCCCAACACTTCAACGTTTGGCCCGCCCGTATCTCCGACCTCGAACTCGGCAAACGCCGTGACGACACGCTGGCCCACAACTACCGCGAATGGCTCAAAGCCGCTTGACACCAGGTAGGAGCATCAGACCCGGAGATCTTCATTGAACGGTATGCCTACTACTCGAAGTTGGCCCGGCGGGAGGCCCGACGCAGGATCCTGAGCACCGACGGGCCCAGCACCAGGATCAGCACCAGGTTGGTCAGTGCCCGGCCCAGGTTCCAGCCCATCGAGGTGGCGGCATTGAACAGCACGAAGCGGTGCAGATTGGCCCAGGGGCCGATCGTCGGGTCGAAGGACAGGGCCGAGGCATTGCCCAGCGCGAAGGGCCAGAAGGCAAGGTCCATCAGCCAGCCGTAGACGAAACCGCTCAGCACGCCGTACAGGCCGAGCATCGCCACCTCCGCACGGCCCCGAAGCCTCGGCAGAAGTCCTGCTCCGAGCCCGACGAAGCCCGCGGCCAGCATCTGGAAGGGCAGCCAGGGCCCCATGCCGCTGGTGAGCAGCGCAGAGCAGAACAGGGTCGTGGTGCCCAGGACGAAACCGAAACCGGGACCGAAGACCCGGGCGGCGAGAATCATCAGGAAGAAGATGAGCTCCATGCCGGCGGTGCCGGTGCCGAGAGGACGAAGCCCCGCCCCCACGGCCGTCAGCACCCCGAGCAGCGCGAGCGCCTTCACGTCCATGTCGTCGTGGCCCAGCTGCGTCATCACCACCGCGATCACCACCGGCAGCACCAGCGCGAAGACCAGCGGGGTCTGGCCGCCGGCCATGTCGGAACCGGGTCCTCTGCGCGGCGTCCACAGCAGCGGCCAGCAGAAGGCCAGCAGTGACATGGCGGCCGCGACGCCCAGGGCCAGCGCCGAGGGCAGCGAGACCTTCAGCACCGAGGGGCGACGGCCTCGTCGCCCGGGATCCCGTTCAGCCACGGCGACATCCCACCTCGGCGACGGTGAGCACGTCCTCGGGGTGGAAGACCTTGCTCACCTGCGGCGCGAAGACCGGCGAACTGGTGCACACCTCGCGGGTGGGGCCGTCGGCCACCACCTCACCCTCGGCCATCACCAGGGTGCGGTCACTGGCCCTGGCGGCGAACTCGACATCATGGGTGCTCACCACGATGCAGCTGCCCTGGGCGGCGAGCCGGGCCAGGATCTGGGCCAGCTCCTCCTTCATCCGGTAGTCCAGACCGCGGGTGGGCTCGTCGAGCAGCACGACGGTCGGGCGCGCGACCAGCTGAATGGCGAGCACCAGGGCCAGCCGCTGTCCCTCGGAGAGGTCGCGCGGGTGGCGTTCGGGGTCGAGGCAGGCGCCCAGTTCATCGAGCAGCCCGGCGGTGGTGCCGGCCGGAGAACCAGTCTCCCGGTCTGCCTGGGCACACTCCTGGGCGACGGTGGGCAGGTAGAGCAGGTCGGCGGCGGTCTGCGGCACCAGGCTGACCGCTTCGCGGGCCCGGGCGGGCGCCACCCGTCGCGGGTCGATGCCGTCCACCTCGACGAGGCCGGAGCAGTCGAGTGCCCCCTGCAGCGCCCACAGCAGCGAGGACTTGCCCGAGCCATTGCGCCCCATCAGCGCGGTGACGGTGCCGGGGTGGAGGGCGATGGTGATGTCGTCGACGGCCAGCACCTCGCCGTAGCTGACCCGCAGCTTGTCGGTGCGGGCCACCACCGGCCCTGCCACCACGGTGCTCGGCCCCTCGGCCTCGGGCGCACGCAGCGTGACCTGCTCACGACGCACCCTGCGACGGGCATCGCGCACGCTGGTGGGTACCTCGGGCCAATCCATCTCGCGGGCCAGTGCACTCAGCGGCGGTACCACATCGCAGCGGGCGAAGACCTCGGCCGGATCACCCAGCACGGCGCTGCCGTCGCCCGGCAGCCACAACACCTGGTCGGCGGCGTGCATGACGCGCTCGATGCGGTGCTCGGCCAGCACGACGGTCAGGCCCACCTCGTGCACCAGGGTGGTGATGGAGGCCAGCACGTCCTGCGCGGCGGTGGGGTCCAGCGCGCTGGTGGGCTCGTCGAGGACGACCACCCGGGGCTGGGCCGCGAGCACGGCGGCGATGGCGACCCGTTGTTGCTGGCCGCCGGAGAGCTCGGTGAGTGCGCGGCGGCGCAGGTCGGCGATGCCCATGAGGTCGAGGGTCTCCTCGACGCGCTTGCGCATCGCCAGCGGCGAGAGGCCGAGCTGTTCCATGCCATAGGCCACCTCGTCCTCGACGCGGTCGGTGACGAAGCCCGCCAACGGGTCCTGGGCGACGAAGCCGACCAGCTCCGCCATCTCGCGCGGCCGGTGGGTGCGGGTGGAGCGCCCGGCGACGCTCACCTCGCCGGACAGGTGGCCACCGGTGAAGTGTGGCACCAGGCCGTTGATGGCGCCCAGCAGGGTGGACTTGCCGGTGCCGGTGCGGCCCACCACCAGGCACAGGTCGCCCTCCTCGATGGTGAGGCTCACCCCGTCCAGCACCGGACGCTCGGCCCCGGAATGCCGGAAGCCGACCTCGCGGAAGTCGATCATGGACATCTCCTCACACACATCACAGTTCCCCGGCGGGCGGTCGGGGCGTGCAGAACAGGGGTGCCGCGACGGCCAGCAGCAGCGGCAGCACGCGCACGTCGAGCCCCGGCCAGGACGGCGGCGAGGGACTGGGCAGCACCATCTGCGGGGACAGCCGCACCAGGACGGCACTGCTGATGACGGCAACCACCGCCGCTGCGCACAGCGTCCACTCGGGTCGCTGCCACGGGTCGGGGCGGTAGCGGGTGACGGCCAGCCGACGACCCGAGACACGGATCCCCAGCCAGGCCAGCACTCCCCCGCAGCCCAGCGCCAGCCATGACCACGGCGAGGAGTTGGGCACGCCGAGCAGCAGGAAGGTGCCGAGGGTGACCAGCACCAGCGAGCCGAGCAGGGCGACGGTGGTGCCGCGGCCCACGGGCTGGCCGCTGTGGGTGCGTCCGTAGCCGCGCGACTCCATGCCCGCGGCCAGCTGCAGGGAACGGTCGATGGCGTCCTCCAGCACTGGCGCGACCACCTCGCGCACCGCCCGCCAGCCAGTGGACCGACCCCCGCGCAGGCGACGGGCCCGTCGCACCCGCTGGATGCTCTCCACCAGCTGGGGTGCGACGCTGAGGGCCACCACCAGCGCGACGCTGAGCTGGTACAAGGCGGGTGGCACGGCGCGCAGGGCACGCCGCGGATTGGCCAGCGAGTTGGCGGCGCCGACGCACAGCAGGATGCCGGCCAGCCGCAGCGAGTCGTAGAGGGTGAACAGCAGGGCGTCGAGGGTGACCTCACCGCCCAGGCGGATCCCGGCGGCCCAGCCGGGCAGCTGCAGGCTGGGCAGGGTGAACAGCACCTGGCCGCTGCGGTTGACGCCCATCACCACTTGGAAGAACATCCGCAGGCCGATCACCACCAGCGCCAGCCACAGGTAGACGCCGGCCGAGCGGGCCCAGGGGGCGGCGGTGCGGCGCTCCAGCACCACGATCCACACCGTCGTGACCACCAGCAGCACCAGCAGCGGATTGGTCACCAGGCTCACCGCCACGGCCGCGCCGATCGCCCAGGCCCACCAGGCCATCGGGTGCACGAGCCGGCCGAGCTTCCGCACCGGGGGTGCGTCGAGCACGGCACCCTGCCCCCGTGACAGGACATCGTGCGGGGTGACAGCGCGCGCCGGCATCGGGTCTCCTTCCGCAGCCTCGACGGTTCTGGTGAGTCCGGTCGAGGGCAGGCATTCCGGCTCGGGAGCGCAGCTCCGTGACGGTTGCGGGTCAGCTCCGGACTTGCACCGGATTCCCCTGTCGACGACCCGGCCACGCTACTGGACGGGTGGGACGAAGCCATATTCTTGGACGATGCACGAGACCCAGCAGAGCCTGCACGCCACCATCGGCGTGCTCACCTTCCACCGGCCCGAACAGATCGTCCAGACCGTCGAAATGCTGCACCAGCAGCTTTCCGCGCTACAGGCGCCGTGGAGCGGCGAGGTGCTGGTGGTGGACAACGACCCGGCCGGCAGTGGACGTGATGCCGTGGAGGCGATGGGACTGGACCGGGTGCGGTTCGTGGTGGAGCCGACCCCCGGGATCGCGGCGGCGCGCAATCGTGCGCTCGACGAGGCCCAGTCCTCGGCCGGCCGCCAGGACGGGGTCGAGGGGGGCAGCGACGTGCTGCTCTTCCTCGACGACGACGGCCGTCCCGGGCCGGGATGGCTGCAGCTGATGCTTGACTGCTGGCTGGCCAGCCGGCCGGCCGCCGTCGCCGGTTTCGTCGACACCCGCTACCCCGGTGAGGTGGACCCGTGGATCCACGCCGGGGGTTTCTTCACCCGCCGCCGCTGGGAGTCGAGGCGGGAGCTGCCGGCCGCGGCCTGCGGCAACCTGCTGCTCGACCTGCACCAGCTGGGCGCGCGGCGCTTCTCCACCGGCCTGGGGATGGGTGGTGGCGAGGACACGCTGCTCACCCGCCAGATCGTCGCCGCCGGTGGGCGCATCGTCGCCTGCCCCGAGGCGGTCGTGGTGGACCTGGTGACCACCGACCGGATGACCCGCCAGTGGGTGCTGCTGCGCTCGCTGAGCCACGGCAACACCCACGGCGTACTGACGCTGATGCTGGCCGGGGACCGGTTGGCCCGTCCGAAGCTGCTGGCCGGTGGCCTGGGCCGAATGGTCGCCGGGGGCGGACGGTCGCTGCTGGGACGCGCCCGCCACGACCTCACCCACCAGGCCCGCGGCAGCCGCGCCGCGGCCCGTGGCGCCGGCATGGTGCTGGCCGCTGCCGGCCTGCGCTACCAGGAATACGTGCGTGACGGTGGCTGGCGCGAGCGCCTGGCGCCGATCCCCGACGACCTTCGCCCACAGTCCGCCCACCGCAAGGAGAGCTCCCGATGACCACCTCGTCCCGCGTCAAGCAGCTGGTCCGTGGCCCGCTGGAGGCCGCAGCCGGCCCCGCCGTCGGTTCCATTGCCAGCATCCGCACCGAGCGCCCGGAGCTGGTCGTCACCTTCGACGACGGTCCCCTGCCGGGCACCACCGACGCGCTGGCCGAGGTGTTGGCCACGCACGACGCCAAGGCGGTCTTCTTCGTCCTGGGCACCCGCGTCAAGCGCGATCCCGGTCTGGTGCGGGAGCTGGCCGCGGTTGGCCACGAGATCGGCCTGCACGGCCTGGACCACCGCAAGGTGCGCAGCATGGCTCCCCGCCAGGCCTTCGACTGGCTGCAGCGGGGGCGCGGTGAGCTCACCGACGTGCTGGGCAGCCGGGTGGACTGGTTCCGTCCCCCGCACGGCGCGCAGAGTCCGCTGACCCGCGTGATGGCCGGGCGACTGGGCATGCGCACGGTGCTGTGGTCGGGCACCACCTGGGACTGGAAGGACGTCAGCCACGAACACCGCGTCGCCAAGGCGATGTCCGATGCCCGCCCCGGCGCCATCCTGCTGGCCCATGACGGCGCCGCCGATGCGTCCGACCTGGCGCGCGAGGAGGCCGTCACCGGCGTCGACAAGCCGCGGCTGCTCGACGAGGTGCTCACCGGCTTCGCCGAGCGCGGGCTGCGCTGCGTCACGCTCACCGAAGCTCTGGACCACGGCAGCGCCGTCAACCGGCTGAGCTTCTCGCGCTGAGGCGGGCGCCGTCGCCGCTCAGGTCCGGTCCCGACGACCCAGGTCCAGTCCCGACGACCCAGGTCCGGTCCCAACGACTCAGATCCAGTCGCGGCGGCGCAGCACCAGGTAGAGCGCCAGCGTGCCCAGCACCACGAGCGTGGTGGAGGCCGCCAGCCCCCAGGGACTGGAGAAGCCGGGGAAGGGGATGTTCTGGCCGAACCAGCCCGTCACCGCGGTGGGGACGGCGATGACGGCCGCCCAGCCGGCGAGCTTCTTCATCACGATGTTGCGTCGGGCATCCTGCAGCGACAGGTTGGTCTCGAAGATGCTGTTGACGATCTCGCGTAGCCCCCCGGTGCGCTCGGCGTCGTGCTGGGCCAGGTCTGCCAGGTCCTGGTAGCGGCCCTGGAGGCTGCGGGGTACGACGAAGCCGTCGTCCTCGCTGCGCAACAGGGCCGCCACCACGTCGCGCATCGGCAGCACCGCGCGGCGGGTCTGCACCACCTCCTTGCGCAGCCGGTAGGTGACCTGCTGCATCCCGCCGGCGCGGCCCCGGTCACCGAACAGGTCGTCCTCCAGCGCCTCGGCCTGGTCCTCCAGGTCCTGCAGCAGGTCGGCGTGCCCGTCGACCACCTCGTCCAGCAGGCCGTGCAGCAGTGCTGCCACGTCGCGGCTGCCGGCCTCGATGTCCTCCTGCCAGTGCTCCACCACCCGGTCCATCGGGAACTGGGAGGCGCGGTGCACGGTCACCAGGTGGTCGGGAAGGACCAGCGCCGAGACGGGTGCCGTCCTCAGCCGCGAGTCATGGTCCTCACCGGCCTCCTGCGCCAACGACAGGACGTGGACGTGCACGAACAGGTGCCCGTGGTGGCGGGTCACCCGGGGCCGCTGCACACCGTCCAGGGCGTCGGCGACGACCTGGGGCGCGACCTTCAGCTCGGCGGCCAGGCGACGCAGCTCATCGGCGGCGCCGGGACGGTCCAGGTCGATGTCGGTCCAGGCAGCGTCGGGCAGTCCTGCCACCGCCTCAGTCCTCGCCCAAGAGCTTCGCGGCGGCGTCCACGCCCAGCACGACGTCATTGGGGTTGAGGACGGCGATGCGGATGCGGCGCTGCTGGGTCTGGCTCATCGGGCTGGGCAGCTGGTCGACGTCGAACCATCCGACCGCCACCGACTCATCGTCGCCGACGGCCGGCTCTCCGCTGACCCAGCGGGCACGGAAGGTGTGGTCCAGGTAGTCGTTCTGGTCGCCATTGTCGTACTGCATGCGTCCGGTGGGGCTCATCCACACCAGCCGCTCGATCTCGATCTCGACGCCGGCCTCCTCCTGGGCCTCGCGGACGGCCGCCAGGTGGGGGTCCTCCCCCGGCTCCACGATCCCGCAGATGGGGGTCCAGCTGCCGTCGTCACTACGCTGTACGCACAGCACCTGCTCGCCGCGCGGACCGGGCCGCAGCACGACGGCCGTGGTGCCGGGCAGCCACAGCAGGCTGTGTCCGACGTGCTTGCGAAGTTCGAGGATGAAGTCCGGTGTGGGCATGGCGCCAGCCTAGTGGCGCAGCAACCGGCGGACCCGGGCATCCATGAGGGTGTGGGCGGCCCGGCACGAGAGGCGCGATCCGCGTTCCGCATCGTGGTTGGGCAGGCGCACGGGCTGCCGAAGCAGGGCCTGAGGCCCTAGACTCCGATCTGGAAGGCCAGGACCGTGGCCCGTTCAAGGAGGAACAGTGGGAAACCAGATCACCAAGGTGCTCGTGGCGAACCGCGGCGAGATCGCCGTCCGAGTGATCCGCGCGGCAGCCGATGCCGGAATCGGCAGCGTTGCCATCTACGCGGACAGCGACGCGGACGCCCTTTTCGTCACGCTCGCCGACGAGGCCTTCGCCCTGAACGGTGCGACGCCCGCCGAGACCTACCTCGACATCAACAAGATCCTCACGATTGCTGCCAACAGTGGCGCTGACGCGATCCACCCGGGCTACGGCTTCCTGGCCGAGAATGCCGACTTCGCCCAGGCCGTCATCGACGCCGGGCTGATCTGGATCGGCCCGCCGCCGAAGGCCATCGAGTCGCTCGGCGACAAGGTCCAGGCCCGCCACATCGCCCTCAAGGTGGGTGCCCCGCTGGTCCCCGGCACCCCCGACCCGGTCAAGGACGCCGACGAGGTGATCGCCTTCGCCGAGGAGCACGGCCTCCCGATCGCCATCAAGGCCGCCTTCGGTGGCGGTGGCCGCGGCCTGAAGGTTGCCCGCACCATGGAGGAGGTGGCCGAGCAGTTCGACTCCGCCACCCGCGAGGCCGTCACCGCCTTCGGCCGTGGCGAGTGCTTCGTCGAGCGCTACCTCGACAAGCCGCGCCACGTCGAGACCCAGTGCCTGGCCGACCAGCACGGCAATGTCGTGGTGGTCTCCACCCGCGACTGTTCGCTGCAGCGCCGCCACCAGAAGCTCGTCGAGGAGGCCCCCGCCCCCTTCCTGAGCGACGAGCAGGTGGAGCGCCTGTACTCCTCCTCCAAGGCCATCCTCAAGGAGGCCGGCTATGTCGGCGCCGGCACCTGCGAGTTCCTGGTGGGCCAGGACGGCCTGATCAGCTTCCTCGAGGTGAACACCCGACTGCAGGTGGAGCACCCCGTCTCGGAGGAGGTCACCGGCCTCGACCTGGTGCACCAGATGTTCCGGATCGCCAACGGCGAGGAGCTCGGCTTCGACGACCCCGAGATCCGCGGCCACTCGATCGAGTTCCGCATCAATGCCGAGGACGCGGGCCGCAACTTCATGCCTGCCCCCGGCACCCTGGTCAAGTGGGTCGCCCCCACCGGCCCCGGCGTGCGCGTCGACGAGGGCTACCACGTCGGCATGACCGTGCCCGGTTCCTTTGACTCGCTGGTCGGCAAGCTCATCGTCACCGGAACCGACCGTGACAATGCGCTGGCCCGCTCGCGCCGCGCGCTCAAGGAGATCGTGCTCGAGGGCATGCCCACCGTCATCCCCTTCCACCAGGCCGTCCTCGACGACCCGGCCTTCAAGGGCGACGGCGAGGGCTTCGGCGTCTACACCAACTGGATCGAGACCGAGGCCGACCTCAAGGTGGCCCCGTACACCGGTGCCCTGGGTGAGCGCGAGGACGTCGCCGAGCCGACCACCGTCGTGGTCGAGGTCAACGGCCGCCGCATGGAGGTCAAGCTCCCCGGCGACCTGGCCGTCGCTGCCAAAGGTGGAGGCAAGCGCATGAAGCGTCCCACCAAGCGTGACCGCGGCGGCGCCAAGGCCAGCGAGGCCAGCGGCAATTCGGTGACCGCCCCGATGCAGGGCACCGTGGTGAAGGTGGCCGTCGAGGAGGGCCAGACGGTCTCCGAGGGTGACCTGGTGGTGGTGCTGGAGGCCATGAAGATGGAGAATCCCGTCACCGCGCACCGCTCCGGCGTCATCAAGGCCGTCGCGGCCGAGGCGGGCGCCACCGTCACCGCCGGCTCCGTGCTGTGCGAGATCGAGGACGCCGAGTGACGCCCTGCTGGTGACAGCAGGCTGTGAAACGGCCATGAAGATGCCACGAGGCGGGTTCAGGACTTGGGCCCGCCTCGTGTCATGCACCAGACTGGATCCATGAACGGTTTCGAGATCCTCATCCTCCTCATGGTGGCCTTCACCGTGTGGGGGCTGGTCCAGTCCAGTCGCCGCAAGCGGGCGATCGAGGCCCAGCAGACCGCGGAGCTCGAGGCCGCACTGACCACCTCGCGCCGGGCCGCCGACGAGGACGTCACCAAGTTCGGCGAGGAGCTGCAGCGACTCGACTCGCAGGTGGCCGGGCACCCGCTGGACCACGCGATGCGCCAGGACTACGAGCGCGCGCTGGACGCCTACGAGGACGCGAAGAAGTCGCTCAATGCCGTGACGAGACCCGACGAGATCAAGCATGTCACCGAGATCCTGGAAGACGGCCGCTACGCGATCGCGTGCGTCAATGCCCGCGTCGCCGGGGACCCGCTGCCCCAGAAGCGTCCGCCGTGCTTCTTCAACCCTGCCCACGGGCCCTCCACGCAGAACGTCCGCTGGACACCGCCGGGCGGTGCCGAGCGCGACATCCCGGCCTGCGCCGCCGACGCCGAGCGTGTCCTCGCCGGTGCCGACCCCTACATCCGCACCGTCCAGGTGGGCGCCCAGCGCGTCCCCTACTGGCAGGGCGGACCTGCCTACGCCCCGTGGGCGCAGGGCTACTACACCGGTTGGCAGGGCTCCAACCTGATCCGCGACATCGCCATCGGCTCGATGATCTTCCACGGCATGAGCGGCCTGCCCTACATGATGGACGGCATGGGCGACGGCCTGGGTGAGCTCGGCGCGGGCGTCGGCGACATGTTCGGCGGCATCGGCGACGGCTTCGAGGAGATCGGCGGCGGCATCGGCGACATGTTCGGCGGTCTCGGCGACATGTTCGGCGACTGACCCAGTGATACTGATCCGCCGATAGTGATCAACCCCATGACACGCCTGCCTGGACTCCTCACCGCCGGCGCCCTCGGCATCGGTCTGGGCGCTGTCGCTGCCGCCCGCCAGATCAGTGGCCCGCAGCGCCCCGGCCTCGACTACGCCCTGAGTCCCTTCGAGGTGGGGGTCGAAGCCACCGACGTCACCTTCACCGCCGCCGACGGCACCCGCCTGGCCGGTTGGTGGTTCGACCGGCCCGAGGCGACCCGCGTCGCCGTGGTGAGCCACGGCCACCGAGGCTCCAAGTCCGACATGCTCGGCATCGGCCCGGGACTGTGGCGCGAGGGCTGGGCCGTCCTGCTCTACGACTTTCGCGGCAATGGCGATTCGGCCGACGGACCGCAGTCGCTGGCCCACTACGAGCAGCAGGACCTGCGGGCCGCCATCGACCTGGTCAGCGGGCTGCGGCCGGGCCTGCCGATCGACCTGGTCGGCTTCTCGATGGGCGCCGCCACCTCGATCCTGGTGGCCGCCGACGAGCCGCGGGTCGCCCAGGTGGTCGCCGACTCCCCCTTCGCCGACATGCACGGCGTGATCGAGGCCGCCGCCCGCGGGATGCACCTTCCGCCGGTACCGCTGGTGGGCCTGGTGGACCGCATCACCGGCTGGCGCTACGGCTACCGCTTCGGTGACGTGCAGCCCCTCGACGTCGTCGCTCGGATCGCACCCCGGCCCCTGCTCATCCTGCACGGCACCGAGGACTCGGTGATCCCCGTCGAGCACTCGCGCCGGCTCGCCGCGGCCGCCGGGCCCGGCTGCGAACTACGCATCGTGGAGGGTGTCGACCACTGCGGCGCCTACTTCGCCGACCGGCCCGGCTACATCGACCGGGTGGCGGGATTCCTGGGGCGCTGAGTCATTCCTTGCTGGCTCCCAACATGTCTGCTGTGGTGAGTGCCGCCACGAGCTCATGCAGACTCGTGTAACGCTGTCTCCTCACGTACGCCGAACCCTTTCCCGTGGCCTCGTGCACAACCGGCTGGTCGAGCCGTCGCGTGCGAGGGTCCTGCGGAGAGGTCAAGAGGAAGACTTGGTAGACGCCCGCGGTCCATCCCGCCGCGAGGCCCTTATTCATCACCTTTCCCAACCTTCGTTCATCTCGGTCCGCGCTGGACAACAGCTGCGAAGCGCGCTCCTCATTCCAGATCACTGGATCAAGCCGCTGGAGGATTTGCGGCACCTCGGGATGGATCTGCTTGGAATCGTAGAAGGCCAGATGCTCGACTGGGCGGAAGGTTCTACCCGTCTGGCAAATGTAGGCGCCTGCTTTCTGGTAGAACGGCCAGGCATCCCCCGAAGGGATCACCACGGTGTCATTGGCCAGCACAGGCCGCCGCTGATGGACCTCGCGAGTCCTGTTGACCGTCTTGATCCATTCAACAGCACCGCGGTCGATCAACTCCGCCAGCTGGAGTACCTTGCCCACTTCGAGGAGCACGTCGACACGCAACAACGAATCATGATGGGCCAGACGGTTTCGGAAGCGACGGATCTGGTCCGCCAACAAGGCCGCCTGCTTGCGCGTGCCATTCCCGTTCGGGAAGGCATGGCGCAAGACACTGCGCCAAAGTTCCTCATGGCGAACCGAAAGCCAGCCAGTCCAGTACCCGAAGGACAGCCCGGCCACGATCTGGTCCCGCGTCTCCCTGCCCTGAGGCCGCAGCCGCTCCCTCACGACCTCGACAGCGTCTGACCCCACATGCCGGTAGGGGTCGCACAGGAACCAGGGAATCCCACGCTCGGCCTCCCTCGTGTGTTCACGCAGGACACGGTCAAGCGCTTCCCGCAGAAGGACGTCCAGATGGCCGACCAACTCGAAGGCAGCCGCTGCCATCTCCGAGTGCCACTGGTAGAGGGAAAGGGTCAGGTCGGGATCGCCCTGTGCCTCCTCGAAGAAGGACGACAGCCGTGCCCGCGGCAGGGCCGACAACATCGCGCGAACCGGCTCTTGTTCCACTGGCCACCCGCCTGCTAGCCTCCAATACGAACGCCCCGGACCCGCCTCTGCATCTGCATGCGCCCGGGGCTCTTGCACACCCGCGTCAGGCCTGCGTCTTGGAGGCCTTCTCCTGCTCGGGATGCGAGTGCAGGTGCAGCTGGCGTGCCGCCTCGGCAATCGAGCCCGACATCGACGGGTAGACGGTGAAGTCGTGGCTGAACTGGTCGACGGTGATCTTCTCCGCGACCGCCAGCGAGATGGAGTGGATCAGCTCCGAGGCCGACGGGGCCACCACCACGCCACCGACGATGATGCCGGTGATGGGCAGGCAGAAGAGTTTCACGAAACCGTCGGAGACGTTCTGCATCTTGGCCCGCGCATTGCCGGCCAGCGGAAGCATGATCTGGGCCACCTTCTGCTCCGAGGCGTCCACCTGCGCCTGGGTGACGCCAACGGTGGCGATCTCGGGGGCGGTGAAGACATTGGAGCTCACCGACTTCAGGTCCAGCGGCGAGACGGCATCGCCCAAGGCGTGCCACATTGCGATGCGGCCCTGCATGGCGGCCACCGACGCCAGGGCGAAGACGCCGGTCACGTCGCCTGCAGCGTAGACGGTGCGCTGCGAGGTGCGCGAGACCTTGTCGACCACGATCTGGCCGCGCTCGTTCAGGGCGATCCCGGCCTCCTCCAGGCCCAGGTCCGCGGTGTTGGGGGTGGAGCCGACGGCCATCAGGCAGTGGGATCCGCGCACCTCGCGCCCGTCCTCCAGCGTGACGACGACCTCGTCGCCCTCGCGGGCGGCTGCCACCGCACGGCACTCGCTCAAGATCTCCATGCCACGACGCTCGAAGACGTCCTGCAGCACGGCCGCGGCGTCCTGGTCCTCGCCGGGCAGTACCTGGTTGCGGGAGCTGACCAGCACCACGTCGACGCCCAGCGCGTCATAGGCATTGGCGAACTCGGCACCGGTGACGCCCGAGCCGACCACGATCAGCCGCTCGGGCAGCTCTGTGAGGTTGTAGACCTGCTTCCAGTTCAGGATGCGCTCGCCGTCACAGGGCGCGGTGTCCAGCTCGCGCGGCGTGGTGCCCGTGGCGAGCAGGATGATGTCGGCCTCCAGGCGCTTCTCCGTGCCGTCGAGACTGGCGATGACCGCCTGCGGCCCGTCCAGGCGTGCGCTGCCCTTGAGCACCGTCACACCGGACTGCTCCAGCTTGGTGGAGATCGACTCCGACTGGGCCTGGGCCAGGTCGAGCACCCGCTTGTTCACCTGCGCCAGGTCCACCTCCACCGAGGAGGCAATCGAGTCATCCTCGCCCGAGCTGGAGATCTTGAGCCCCAACTCGCCGGCACGCTCGATCATGGTCATCACCTCGGAGGTGGCGATGAGCGTCTTCGAGGGCACGCAGTCGGTGAGCACCGCTGCTCCACCGAGGCCTGTGCGCTCGACGAGAGTCACCTCCGCTCCGAGCTGTGCTCCCACCAGGGCAGCTTCGTATCCTCCGGGGCCTCCGCCAATGATCACGACTCTGGTCACGCGGCCATTGTTCCAGACTTATCGCCGTTGCCGAAGTCACGTGCCGCCACCCAGCTGCCCTATTGTGTGTCGGTGAGCAACCTCGACTTCAGCGACCCGACCTCAGCCGCGCAGCAGGCGGCCCAGTATGTGCGCGAGCACTTGCTCGCACCCGCCGGCCTGGAGGGCATCGACATCGCCCTGGTGCTGGGTTCGGGCTGGAACCAGGGGGTGGACAGCCTCGGTGACGAGGTGGTCACCATAGCCCTGGATTGCGTTCCAGGCTTCAGCAAGCCGGTCGTCGCCGGCCATGGCGGCTCGCTGCGCCTGGCCCGCACCAGCACCGGGCGGGTGGCGATGGTGATGACCGGGCGCACCCACTTCTACGAAGGCCGTGGCGTCGAGCCCGTCGTGCACGGGGTTCGCACCGCCGCCGCGCTCGGTGCCTCGACCCTGGTCCTGACGAATGGCTGTGGAGGCCTCGACCCGGCCTGGGCCCCCGGCACGCCGGTGCTGATCGGCGACCACATCAACCTGACCGGAGCCACTCCCCTGCGCGGCGCCACCTTCATCGACATGACCGACGCCTATTCGCCCAGGCTGCGCGCGCTGGCCCGCGAGGTGGAGCCGTCGCTCGACGAGGGCGTCTACGTGCAGTTCGCCGGCCCCCAGTACGAGACGCCCGCCGAGGTGCGCATGGCCGCGACGCTGGGCGGGAGTCTGGTGGGCATGTCCACCACGCTGGAGACGATCGCGGCCCGCGAGGCCGGACTCGAGGTGCTGGGTATCTCGCTGGTCACCAATGCGGCCGCCGGTATCACCGGTGAGCAGCTGGACCACTCCGAGGTGATCGAGGCCGGCAAGCAGGCTGGACCCCGGCTCGCGGCCCTGCTGAACTCCCTGCTGGAAAGACTGTGACCATGATCGACCAGACCACCCGCGCCCAGGTGCTCGCCTGGATCGCGCAGGACATCGACCCCGAGACCCAACAGCGCCTGACTGCACTGCTGGCCGCCAGTGACGCCGGGGACCGGGCCGCCACCGACGAGATCAGCGACGCCTTCGCCGGCCCCCTCACCTTCGGCACCGCCGGCCTGCGCGCCGCCCTGGGACCCGGACCCGGACGGATGAACCGCGTGGTGGTCAGCCAGGCCGCCGCCGGCTTCGCCGCCTGGCTGCGCCAGCAGGGCCAGGTGGGCACAGTGCTGGTGGGCTACGACGCCCGCACCAATTCCGACGTCTTCGCCCGCGACACCGCCGAGGTGCTGGCCGGTGCCGGTTTCGAGCCGCTGCTGTGCGACCAGAACGTGCCCACCCCGGTGGTGGCCTTCGGCATCAAGCACCTGGGCTGTGTGGCCGGCATCGTCGTCACCGCCAGCCACAACCCGCCCGCCGACAACGGCTACAAGGTCTACCTGGGCGACGGTTCCCAGATCATCCCGCCCGCCGATGCCGAGATCGCCGCCCTGATCGCCGAGGCCGCCGCGGGTCCCGTCGACCAGCTGCCCCGCAGCACCAGGTACCGCATGGTCGGCCAAGAACTCGTCGACGACTACTGCCGCGTCGCCGCCGCCCTGGTCCCCGCCGAGGCCCCGCGCGACATTGCCTGGGTCTACACCGCCATGCACGGTGTCGGAGCCCGGGTCGTCGAGCAGGCCGTCGAGGCCGCCGGCTTCCCCGCCGCCATCCCCGTCGGGCAGCAACACGACCCCGACCCCACCTTCCCCACCGTCGCCTTCCCCAACCCGGAGGAGCCCGGCGCCATTGACCTGGCCCTGGAGCTGGCCGAGCAGACCGAGGTGGACCTGGTCGTCGCCAATGACCCCGACGCGGACCGGTGCGCCATCGCCGCCCCCTTCCCCGGCGTCGGCTGGCGGATGCTGACCGGCGACGAACTGGGCAGCCTGCTGGGCGACGACGCGATCCGTCGCCAGGTGCCGGGCCGCTTCGCCAACTCGGTGGTCTCCTCCACGCTGCTGGGCACCATGGCCCGGGCCGCCGGCCGTGAGCACGTGACCACATTGACCGGTTTCAAGTGGATCGGCCGAGTGCCCGACCTCGCCTTCGGCTACGAGGAGGCCATCGGCTACTGCTGCGACTCCGCCCACGTCCCCGACAAGGACGGCATCACCGCCTGCCTTGCCATCCTGCGCCTGGCCGCCGCGCTCAAGGCCGAGGGCCGCACCATCGGCGACCGCCTCGACGAGATCGCCCGTACCCACGGCGTGCACACCACCAGCCAGCTCTCGGTGCGCGTCGACGACCTGCAGCTGATCCGCGACGCCATGGCGCGCCTTCGCTCCAACCCGCCAGCGACCCTGCTGGGCGCGCCGGTCGAGGTGCGCGACCTCACCCAGGGCAGCGACGAACTGCCCGGCACCGATGCGGTGGAGCTCGCCGGGGAACGCGTGCACGTCGTGGCCCGCCCGTCGGGAACCGAGCCCAAGCTCAAGTGCTACCTGGAGGTGCGCGTCGACGCCGCCAGCTCGGGCGCCGACCTGAAGTCGGCCCGGGAGCAGGCCGCCGGCATGCTCACCCAGGTCCGTGACGAGATGGCTCGCGCCCTGGGGGTCTGACCCCGACGATCGGCACCACAAGTCCGTCGCACGGGGGATCCGCCCCGGCGGGTCCCCCTCCTAGAGTGGGGGCATGGAGATCTTGCGCCGCCGTCTGTTGTCCCTGCTGGCCTGCCTGGCCCTGGTGCTGGGCATGGTCGGGTTCGCGGCCGCCCCCGCACGGGCCTCCGACGATGTCCCCTCCGACTGGCACATCACCCGCTACGAGACCACCGCCCACATCGCCGGCAATGGGGAGGCGAAGGTGCGCACCACCATCGACTTCGACTTCGCCGGCGAGGCGGGCCACGGACCCTTCATCACCTTCGTCACCCGCCAGGCCATCAAGGACGACCCCGACCACTGGCGCTCCATCGACATCAGCAAGATCGAGGTGAGCAGCCCCACCGGCGCCCCCACCCCCTTCGAGACCGAGACCGAGGACGGGGCGATGCTGCTGCGCATCGGCGACCCCGACCGCGAGGTGAGCGGGCTGCAGACCTATGTGGTCGACTACACGCTGCACGGCATCGTGGACCCCCGCAATGCCACCAGCGGCCTGGACGAGGTGAACTGGAATGTGGTCGGCAGCGCATGGCAGGTGCCGCTGTCAGGGATCAGGACCACGCTGAACCTGCCCGGTGGCACCGAGCGCATCGCCTGCTTCGTCGACGAGTCGGACCCCTGCACCGCCACCGGACAGCAGGGGCGCACCGTCACCTTCGAACAGGACCAGCTCGAGGCCGAGACCCCGCTGCGCGTCGTCGCCGGCCTGCCCGCCGGCACCTTCACCGGCGCCGAGCCGCGCCTGGCACCCCGCGTGAACCCGCTCGGATCGCTGTCGCCCACCAGCCGGGACGGCGCCAATGGCATCGCCGCCGCCACCCTGGCCCTGGTCGGCGGAGCGCTGGTGCTGCGCCAGGTGCGGCGCCATGGGCGCGACGAGGCCTATGTGGGCATCACCCCCGGCCTGACCCCGACTGGCGGCGACAGTCCCGCCGTCCGCACTGCCCGTCGCAAGGCGCCGGTGGCCGTGCAGTTCACCCCGCCCAGCGGCACCGGCCCGGGCGAGGTCGGCACCCTGATCGACGAGAAGGCCGACGTGAAGGACGTCGTCGCCATGATCCTCGACCTGGCCGTGCGCGGCCACATCCGCATCGAGCAGCAGGGCACCAAGCACTGGCGCTTCGTGCGCCTCGACCACGACGCACCCCTCAGCCTCCCGGAGGAGCGCCTGATGGCCGACCTCTTCCACAAGGCTTCCTCGGTGACCACCAAGGACCTGCGCAAGGAGCGCTACGCCAAGCTGGTGCCCACCGCGCAGGAGAAACTCTACGAACAGGTCACCGGCGAGCGGCGCTGGTTCCGCCAGAACCCTGACAAGATCCGCAGCACCTGGGTCATGGTGGGCGTGCTGGTGGCCGGCATCGGGATCGTGCTCGCCCTGGGTGGCCTGCTGGCCCGGATGTCGCTGCCCGGTATCGCCCTCGCCCTGGTCGGCCTGGCGATCATGGGCTGCGCCAGCTTCGCCCCGGCCCGCACCCCCGAAGGCTCGGCCGTGCTGGCCCAGGCCAAGGGTTTCGAGCTCTACCTGCGCACCGCCGAGGCCGACCAGTTGCGCTTCGAGGAGGGCGAGGACATCTTCAGCCGCTACCTGCCCTGGGCCGTGATGCTCGGCGTCGCCGACCGGTGGACGAGGCTCTTCGAACAGCTGGCCGCCGAGGGCCGCTATGACCTGAACCCCACCTGGTACGTCGGCAATGACATGGCCTTCGCCCACGGCTACTTCTACGGCGCCATGAACTCCATCGGCGAGACGCTGACCAGCTCGATGAACTCCTCGATGCAGGCCGCCGAGGCCGACTCGATGAAGGGCTCGGGTGGTGGTTCTGGCTTCAGCGCCGGTGGCGGCGGCTTCGGCGGTGGCGGTGGCGGCGGCTGGTGAGTCGGTAGACTGACCCCTCGTGCGTACCGTCATCCTGCTGGCCGGCCCTTCGGGCAGCGGCAAGTCGCGCCTGGTCAGGACCAGCGGTGCCGCCCAGCTGCGGCTCGACGACTTCTACCTCGACCACGACGCCCCGGGCCTGCCCCGACGCCCCGACGGGCTCGTCGACTGGGACCACGTCGACTCGTGGAACGTCGAGGCCGCCCTCGACGCCCTCGACGAGGTGCTGCGCACCGGCGGCTGCACCGCCCCCGACTACTCGATCTCGTTGAGCCGCGCCCAGGGCAGCCACCGCGTCGAGCTGGGCACCCGACGGGTCCTGATCGCCGAGGGCATCTTCGCCCCCGACCTGCTGGCCGCCTGCCGGGAGCGCGACATCGCGGTGACCGCGCTGTGGCTCGACCGCTCGCGCCATGCCAACTTCTCGCGCCGGCTGCGCCGCGACCTGGCCAGCAAGCGCAAGCCGCCGCGGGTGCTGCTGGAACGCGGCCGCCGACTGTGGCGCGAGGAGCCCGACAAGCGCCGCCGGGCCGTCGAGCTGGGCTTCCGGCCGATCGGGATGCGCCAGGCCATTGCCCTGGTCCAGCAGCTGCAGGGCGTCCAGCAGCTGCAGGGCGAGGACCACGTCAGCCGACCAGGGCGCTGAGCACCGTCGAGGTGTTGCCGTCGAGCCGCACCGTGGCGAGCTCGTCGGCGCGGGTGGCGCCATGGTTGACCACCAGCACCGGCTTGCCGGCCTTTGCCATGTGACGGGCGAAGCGCAATCCGCTCATCACGGTCAGGGAGCTGCCGGCCACCAGCAGGGCATCGGCGCGGTCGCACCACGCGAAGGCCTGTGCGACGCGCTGCGTGGGCACCGGCTCGCCGAAGAAGACCACGTGCGGCTTCAGCACACCCCCACAGACCAGGCAGGGCGGCACGACGAAGTCCTCCCACTCGTCAACCACCGCGTCGGCATCAGGGCGCAGCTCGGCATGGCCCATGTCCTGACGCGGCTCCACCTGCGGGTTCAGCTCGGCCAAGCGGGGTTGCAGCGCCTCGCGGGAGCTCACGTCGCCGCAGTCGAGGCAGACCACCTCGGCGGAGCGTCCGTGCAGGGTGACCAGTGGGTCCTGACCGGCGGCCTCGTGCAGCCCGTCGACATTCTGCGTCACCAGCCCGACCATTTCGCACGGCCCCTGACCGGCCCCCCAGCGGGCCAGCGCCCGGTGCCCGGCATTGGGCTCGGCATGGCCCAGGTGGGCCCAGCCCTGGTAGTTGCGGGCCCAGTAGCGGCGGCGGTTGGCCAGGTCACCGACGAACTCGGCATACAGCATCGGGGTGGCGCGTTGGGCCCGTGGCCCGCGGTAGTCGGGCACGCCGGAGTCGGTGGAGATCCCGGCGCCGGTGAGCACCACCACCCGATCCAGCTCCTCCAGCAGTTCGCGGGCGTCGGCGGTGCTCCCCCGCAACACTTCGGTCGGTTCCCACGCCCTCGTGGCCTGCCGGATCTTCATCTGCACCCCGCCACTCTATGCGGCCGCACCGAACTGCCATGAGTGCAAGAATCCGGGGCATGCTGATCGCCTCCCCCCTGCCCCACACCCCCGACACCCCACTGCCGGCCGGCTGGTGGCGCCACCCGTTGACGCGGCTGGTCTGCTTCCTGGTGCTGCTGGCGGCAGGTGCGGTGACGGTTGGCCTGGCGCTGGCTTCGCTGGGTCTGGGTGGGCCGTGGCTGATGGCGGTGGAGCTGGTCTCGGTGGTGCTCGCCTACCTGCTGGTCACGATGGGGCTGGAGGGGCGTCGCCCGCCCGTCGAACTGGACCCTCATCGGGCCGGTGGCCTGCTGTACGGCCTGACCCTGGGAGCCTTCGGCATGGCGCTGGTCTTCGGCCTGTGCTGGGCGCTGGGGCTGCGTGAGGTCACCGGCACCAATCCGCGGGCGCCGCTGGTGCAGCCGGTCCTGATGATGGGCCTCACCGCCGGGGTGGCCGAGGAGCTGGTCTTTCGAGGGATCCTCTTCAGGCTGGTGGAGAGAGGCCTGGGTACCTGGGGGGCGGCGGGCCTGTCGGGGCTGCTCTTCGGTCTGGTCCACCTGGGCAATCCGGCCGGTACCTGGTGGGGGGCGGTGGCGATCGCCCTGGAGGCCGGCGTGATGTTCGCGCTGCTCTACGCGCTGACCCGCAGCCTGTGGGTGGTGATCGGCGTCCACGCCGCCTGGAATGTGGTGCAGGGCCCGGTGCTCGGCTCGGCGGTCTCGGGGGCCACGGCCAATGGCGAAGGCCTGGTCGTCTCCTACCCGGTGGGGCCGGAGCTGCTCTCGGGCGGAACCTTCGGCCTGGAGGCCTCGCTGGTCTCGGTCCTGCTGTGGTGCGCCTTCTCCGCCTGGCTGGTGACGCAGCTGCGCCCCAGCGGACGCGTCGTGTTGCCGTGGTGGCGTCGACGCGCGCTGGAGCGCAGCTGGCAGGAGCAGTCGGTCAGGCCTTGACGATCGGAGCCCACTCGGGTCCGGTCTCGCCGAGCTTCTCGTCGAGCTTGGCGAAGATCGGGCTGGGCTTGGACAGCGGGGTCCCGGGCACGATCTCGCGGCGCTGCCAGGTGGCGGCCTCCTTGGCGTAGTCGCCCTGAAGCACCGGGTAGCTCTTCTCGCGGCCGTCCTCGTTCTTCTCGGTCACCTCGACCAGTTCGGGCTGCGCCGCCCACACGCCGGTGTTGCCCATCGCCTCGTGGACCTTCTGTGCCGCGTGCGGCATGAAGGGGGTCAGCAGCGTGTTGCAGTCGCTGACCGCCTGCAGCGCGACGTGCAGCACGGTGTCGCGGCGCTCCGGGTCGCTCTTGAGCTTCCACGGCTCCTGGTCCGAGAGGTACTTGTTGGCGAAGCTGACGATGCGCATCGCCTCGGTGATGGCGGCCTTGAACTTGCACAGGCCCAGCAGCTCGCCGACGGTCTCGAAGCCCTTCGCGGCGGCGTCCAGCAGTGCCTGGTCCTCGGCGGTGAACCCTGCGGCGGTCGGGATCGCACCGACATTCTTGTGCGCCATCGAGATGGAGCGGTTGACCAGGTTGCCCCACTCATTGGCCAGCTCGAAGTTGGTGCGGCGCACGAACTCGTCCCAGGTGAAGTCGGTGTCCTGGTTCTCGGGACCGGCCACGGCGATGAAGTAGCGCAGGGCGTCGGGGCCGAACTCGCGCAGGAAGTCGCCGACGAAGATCGACGCGCCGCGCGAGCTGGCCACCTTGGAGCCGCCCATGGTGAGGAATTCGGAGCTGACCACCTCGGTGGGCAGGTCGAGCTTGCCGAACCACTGCGAGGTGCGGCCGCCCTTGTCGCCCTCGCCGTTGACGCCCAGCAGGATGGAGGGCCAGATCACGGAGTGGAAGACGATGTTGTCCTTGCCCATGAAGTAGTAGCCCTTGGCCTGCCCGCCGGTCCAGAAGGTCTTCCACGCCTCGGGGTCGCCGGTGCGCCTGGCCCATTCGATGGAGGCGCTCAGGTAGCCGATGACGGCGTCGAACCAGACGTAGATGCGCTTGAGGTCGTTGTCCTCCCAGCCCTCCAGCGGGATCCTGATGCCCCAGTCGAGGTCGCGGGTGATGGCGCGCGGCTGCAGTTCCTTCACGAAGTTGGAGCTGAAGCGCAGCACATTGGGGCGCCAGTCCTGGCGAGTCTCCAGCCAGTCGCCCAGCGCCTCGGCGAAGGCGGGCAGGTCGAGGAAGAAGTGCTCGGTCTCGACGAACTTCGGCACCTCGCCGTCGATGTTGCTGTGCGGGTTGATCAGCTCGGTCGGCTCCAGCTGGCGGCCGCAGTTGTCGCACTGGTCGCCGCGTGCGCCGCCGAAACCACAGTGCGGGCACTCGCCCTCGATGTAGCGGTCGGCCAGGGTGCGGCCGGTCGACGGGCTGATGGCACCCATCTCGGTCTTGCTGACCACGTAGCCGTTGTCGTGCAGGACGGTGAACATCTCCTGTACCACCTGGCGGTGGTTGTCGGTGGTGGTGCGGGTGTAGAGGTCGTAGCTCAGGCCCAGGCCCTGCAGGTCGGTGGCGATGATGCGGTGGTACTTGTCGGCGGTCTGTTCCGCGGTCAGGCCCTCCTTGTCGGCCTTCACCTGGATGGCGGTGCCGTGCTCGTCGGTGCCCGAGACCATCAGCACGTCGTGCCCGCTCATGCGCATGTACCGCGCGAAGACGTCGGAGGGGACACCGAAACCGGAGACGTGTCCGATGTGACGGGGACCATTGGCATAGGGCCACGCGACGGCAGCGAGAACATGAGCGCACATGGGGCACAGCCTATCCCTGCGCCACCACCGGCCAGAACGGCCAGCCGCGGTGGCGGCGGGTATCGTGGCGGCGTCTGACGAGGAGCCCCACTGGTGATCACCTTCCACACCCCGCCCGGATGGCCCGACCCGCCCGAGGGATACCTGCCGACGCCCGACTGGCGACCCGACCCGTCGTGGCCGCCGGCCCCACCGGGATTCCAGTTCTACCGCGACGGCTACGGCTACCCCACGCCCCCGCCGCCGCAGTACTGGCAGCCGTGGACCAGCACCGACTGGTCACGCACGGGACAGCAGGTGGAGCCGGTCGAGGACCCCGACCTGCCCGAGCCGGGCCTGGCTCCCCCTCAGCCCGCCACCCGCTCCCTGCCCCCGCAGCGCCGCTGGCCGGCCTGGGTCGCGGCCGCGCTGGCCCTGGCGCTGCTGGCCGCCGGCGGCTGGTTCGGCTACCAACGCTGGTTCGGGCCCGCCGCCGCTCCCGGTCCGGTGGCCTCGGCCAAGAGTCTCTACGAGCCGCCACTGACCGTCGGTGCGGCCGGCTACCAGTTCGCCGACGAGGTCCCGGTCCAGGTCTTCAAGGGCGAGACCGACTGCATTCCGAAGCTGAACGCGGCGGTCGCCCCCGCAAGCCAGGCGGTCGTGGCCAACAGCGACCGCGGCTGGGGCGCCTACACCTGGCGCTTCGCCGACCAGTCCAGCGCCCAGAAGGCGTATGAGTCCCTGCGCACGGCCCTCGACGGCTGCACGGTCTCCGACTACACGCTGGGTGCACCCGTCGACAGCCCGAAGTCCGAGCAGCGCTGGACCCAGTACACCCAGAAGTCGGCCGACGGCACCGACCACGGCCGCATCGTGCTGACCAGTGACGCCAACACCCTCACCTGGCTGGAGGGTGGTCGCGAGGACATGGGTGCCACCGCCTTCGACGCGATCCGCGCCCGCCTGGCGGAGATGGACTGAAGGCGCGCCCGAGCCTTGACAGGACGCTGTGACGTGGCGCCCCGGGCCCACCCGAGGCGCCACGTCACAGCGCCCACTGCTGCAGCAGCAGCGTCCCCGCAGTGCTCAGCGACGGTCCAGCTGCGGCTTCTTCGCCGACCCGAGCAGCGTCGGCAGGGTCTTGTCATAGGCAGCCCGGAAGTCGGCAGCGGGCATCACCTTCGACGGCTTGGCCGCTGCCTGTGCCATCCCCCAGGTGCCGGCCCGACCGCGCTGGGCGGGAGTGCCGTGGTGCCCGGCCGAGTCCACCTGACAGTCACCGATGCCGAGCAGCACGTCGTCCACCTCGGACAGCGCAGCCTTCGACTCCTTCCCGCCGCGGGGATGGGCGACGAAGTAGGCGGCTGATGCATCGGCGTGCAGTTCGGTGTAACGGGTCTTCTGCGCCGTGGGCGCCTGCTGGTCCTCCGGGGTGATCATCCCGGTGGCGAACTGCACCTGGTGGCCGTACTCGTGGGCCAGCACCACCTGCGGCGCGATCTCCCCGTGCCCCAGGGCGTCATAGGCACGCAGCATCCCCTCGCCCATCACGATGCGGTCACCGGTTCCTGCCTCCGACGATCCAGGGATGGCCACCGCATTGAAGGTCAGCAGCGGGTTGCGTCCGTGGTCGAGGCCCGGGCTCAGCTGGGTGTAGGTGGCAACGGCCTGACCGAGCACCGATGCCAGGCCGGTGGGAATGCCAAGACCCTCGTAGACCGCCTGGACCCGATCCGGATCGGCGAGCATCTGCCCCGTCATGCCCTTGAGCTGGATCGACGGGCCGTCGATGTCCCAGAAGTGCTGCAGCTCTGCGAAGGAGGTCCGCAGCTGGTCGCCCTTGCCGGTGACGTCGACATTGTTGGCCTTCGGGTCCTGGGCCTGCACGGCCTCCAGCAGCGGCAGCATGTCGGCGGCGGTCACTGTGAGGAAGACCTGGTCGAGCAACGTCATGCCGGCGGCCTGCCCCTCCACATAGCGGGTCACCTCTGTCTCGCGCTGGCAGGCCTCCCCGTCTGCGGCCAGCAGGGGACGCTCGGGCAGGGGCACGTCGTGCTCGGCGAGGAAGGCACGCACCTTCTTCTCCACGCCTGCCTTGACGGCAGCGCTGCGGGCCTTGCGCAGGGCCTGCTGGCTGCGGGTGCTGGTGGCGTCGGCCTTGGCGGGGCTGCTGGCCCGAGTGGGGGTGAGGCCCGGGGCAGCCTGCGCCTGGGGGCTGGCGAGGACCGGCCCGAGTCCGGTGCCCAGCGCCAGGGTCACGGCGAGGGCAGCGGTCCTGGTGCGAGTCGGATGCTCATGGTGCATGGGATTCCTCCTGGGTGGGATGTGCACCAGTTTTGCCGTCAACGACCCTTGAGTGATCCGACGACAGGATGAACTCCGTCAATCGGACGGAGGAATCCCGTCACTTCATCCCCGTCAGAGGTCGGCGGGGGTGCCCTGGTGGAAGCGCAGCTTCCAGCCCTGCGGGGTGCGCACCCACACCGAGCTGCGCAGGGCGATCGCGCCACGGCTGCGTGAACGCCAGCGCAGCAGCACCACGTCCTCGGCCAGCCGGTCGGTGCCGATCACCTCGAGGGTGGTCGGATTGGTCAGCGGTGCGATGCTGGCCAGCATCCGCGCCCGGCTCCACAGCCGGCCCGAGGCTCCCACCTCGGTGAAGTCGGGGTGCAGCAGGGCCTCGACGCGCCGGGGATCGCTGCGCACGCTGTCGAGCAGCAGCGACTCCTCCAGGGCGATGACGTCCTGCGCCTCGGGCGGCTCGTCCGGCTCGTCCGGCTCGTCGAGGCTGAACAGGTCGAGCTCCACCGGGGCGGGGCGGGACGGGCCCACGTCCAGGCTGGTGGCGGCCTGCTCCCCCGCCCCCTGGAAGCCGGGCCCGGCGGGCACCTGGGTGCCGTCGCGGTAGGCGCGGGCTGCGGCCTGGGCGCGGGCATCGGCGGCCTCGTTCATCACGTGCCCGGCATGGCCCTTGACCCATTCGAAGGTGACGGTGCGCCCCACCAGCAACCTGTCGATCTCCTGCAGCAGTTCGACGTTCATGACCGGCTTGCCGTCGGCCTTCTTCCACCCGCGACGCTTCCAGCCGGCCATCCACTTGGTCACGGAGTTGATCACGTACTGCGAGTCGCACAGCACGTGCAGCGGCTCGTCGGGCAGCACGGCCGTCTGCTGCAGCAGGTTGAGCACGGCCATCAGCTCACCCATGTTGTTCGTGCCGCGGGGCCACCCGCCGGCCGCCCAGTTGCCCTCGTCGACATACCAGGCCCAGCCCGCCGGGCCGGGATTGGACAGGCAGGAGCCATCGGCAGAAGCTGTGATCACTCCCCCAGTGTGCCAGCCGCCCAGCGACACGACGCGGTTCTGCGCCCCGAGCGCCTAACATGGGGCGGGTGCGACGAGCTGACATGACCCACGAGGTGGACGACAGGTTGGTGCATCCTGCACGTCCCCGGCACCGAGGCCGAAGGATCCTGCTGGCGCTGCTGGTGCTGGGGCTCGTGCTGGCGCTCGGCGGTGTAGGGCTCTACCGCCACCTGAACCAGAACCTCGAGACGGTGGAGCTGCCCACCGACATCCAGGGTTCCCAGGTTGCGCTCCCGGGCCTGCCGAAGGGCGTGGCGCAGAACATCGTGGTGATCGGCACCGACTCGCGGCAGAACCCCAATGACTGCAAGCTGGGCGGCTCCTGCGGCGATGCCAAGATCGACGGGGACACCAACGCCGACGTCATCATGCTGGTGCACATCTCGGCAGACCACGACTCGATGAGCGTGATGAGCATCCCGCGCGACACCACCGTCGACCTGCCGGCCTGCGAGGGCAATGGGCACAAGCGCGAGGCCGGGCGTGACCGGATCAACGGCACCCTGAACTACGGCATCGACTGCACCCTGCGCACCATCCATGACCTGACCGGGCTGCCGATCCACCACTTCGCGATGATCGACTTCAGCGGCGTGGTGAGCCTGTCCGATGCCGTCGGCGGCGTCGACGTGTGCGTCAATGCCGACGTCTACGACACCTACTCCCACCTCAAGCTCGCCCAGGGCGACCACACGCTGGAGGGGGTGGCGGCGCTGCAGTTCGTGCGCAGCCGCCACGGCTTCGGCGACGGCTCCGACCTGGGCCGCACCGTCGCCCAGCACCTGTACCTGTCGGCCCTGCAGCGCAAGCTGGAGAGCGCCGGCACCCTGCTGAACCCGCAGAAGGTCTACCGGCTGGCCGATGCCGCCACCAAGGCCCTGACCGTCGACTCCGGCCTGGACAGCGTCGGCCACCTGGCGCAGGTCGCCACGACGGTGGGACGCATCCCCTCCTCCTCGACGGCCTTCCTGACCCTGCCGACCGCGCCCAATCCCAACAATCCGAACACGGTGGTTCCGGCCGAGAAGGCGGAGGCGATCTTCGCCAAGCTGCGGGCCGACCAGCCGCTGGTGGACCCCTCCCCCTCGCCCAGCGCGTCGGCCAGTGACGCGTCCGAACCTGCCAGCAGTGCCCCCCAGGCCTCGGCAAGCTCGCAGGCCACGACGCCCAGCACCTCGGCCTCCCCCTCGGCCGATCCCGAGGACCAGGCCTCGCAGGCCCAGGAGGGCAAGGTGAAGGTCTCCTCGGAGAGCACCGGCTGCGCCGCGGTGAGCACGCAGAAGACGGTGGAGATCAATGGCGTGCCGATGACCCCCACCGAGGCCTTCCACAACTCGCCCAAGATCCCCGTCTCGGCGCCGTGAGCGGGCCGTCGCCAGTCGTCCCGGCCCGCGGCGCTCAGGCGTAGGCGGGCACCACGACCTGCTCGACGACGGCCTCGCGCTCGGGGTGCGGCAGGAAGGCGCCACGCATCGAGTCGATCGCCACGCGGCGCAGCATCGCCAGGTCCCAGCCGAAGGCCTCCACCAGGTGGCCGAGCTCCTGCGACAGGGTGGTGCGACTCATCAGGCGGTTGTCGCAGCTGATGTTGATCCGGAAGCCCAGCTCGGCCAGCAGCCCGACCGGGTGCTCGGCCATCGTGGCCGCGATGCCGGTCTGCAGGTTGGAGCTCGGGGCCACCTCCAGTAGCACCCGCTCGTCGCGCACCCAGGCCGCCAGCGGGCCCAGTACCGGGACCTCACCGCTGCGGTCGATGTCGTCGACGATCCGCACCCCGTGGCCCAGGCGTCGGGTGCCGCATCCGTGCACCGCCTCACGGATGCTCGGCAGCCCGTAGGCCTCGCCGGCATGGATGGTCCAGTGGGCGTCGTGCTCGCGCAGGTGCGCGAAGGCGGCAGCGTGCCTGCTGGGAGGGAAGCCGTCCTCGGGGCCGGCCAGGTCGAAGGCCACCACCCCGGCGTCACGGTGGCGCACCACGAGTTCGGCCACCTCGAGGGAGCGGTCCTGTTGGCGCATCGCGGCGAGGATCTGCCGCGCCACCACCGGTGTTCCGGCTGCCTCGGCACGGGCCATGCCCTGTTCCAGGCCCTGGGCGACGGCCAGCACCGCCTCGTCGAGCCCCAGCCCGAGGCGCTGGTGCAGGTGCGGGGCCCAGCGCGTCTCGGCGTGGACCACACCGTCGGCGGCCATGTCGAGCACGAACTCCTCGGCGACGCGCTGCAACTGTTCGGCGGTCTGCATCGCGGCGACGGTCAGCTCGAAGGGCTTGAGGTAGTCCACCAGGGACCCGGCATCGCACTGCTCGAAGATCCACTCCTGCAGGGAACTGGCATCCGAGGTCGGCAGCGGCTGGCCGTTCTCACGGCACAGGTCCACCACCGTCTGGGGGCGCAGGCCGCCGTCGAGGTGGTCGTGCAGGCTGACCTTGGGCAGGCGGACCAGCGCCTGGCGATCGAGCATCATCGGCACAGGATATCCAGCTCCCGCCCGCGGATCCCCGGGCGGGCGCTTCGCGATCGGGGTGCCCGATCGGTAGCGTGGGCAGGGTTCTCCCCGACTGACAGGCCACAGTGACTGACACCACCCGCACCCCCGGCTCCCGGCGCAGGACCGGCTTTCGTCCCGACATCCAAGGGATGCGCGCGATCGCCGTGCTGTCCGTGCTGCTCTTCCACGCCGGCCTGCCGGGCCTGGAGGGCGGCTATGTGGGCGTCGACCTGTTCTACGTGCTGTCCGGCTTCCTGATCACCGGCCTGCTGCTGCGCGAGGCCGAGCGCACCGGGAGGATCGACTTCCTGGACTTCTACGCGCGACGCCTCAAGCGCCTGGCGCCGGTCTACCTCACGGTGCTGGCGCTGACCCTGGGCTTCATGGTCTGCTTCCTGCCTCCCCTGTACGTGGCCCGGTTCACGCCCGACCTGGTGGGCGCTGCCCTCTACGTCGCCAATGTCGTCTTCGCAGGCAGGACCACCGGCTACTTCGCCGAGGGCACCGACCCCTCCCCCGTCCTGCACTTCTGGTCGCTCGCGGTCGAGGAACAGTTCTACCTGGTGTGGCCGTTCCTGGTCCTCCTGGTGCTGCGCTGGGGGCGACGGCACCTTCCCCGGGCCGAGGGCCTGCTGCGCCGACGCGTGGGCCTGCTGATGGCGGGCATCGTCGTGGTCTCCTTCGTCCTGGCGGTGGTCCTGACGCCCCGCTTCCCGACGCCCTCCTTCTACCTGCTGCACACCCGCGCCTGGGAGCTCGGGGTGGGGGCGCTGCTCGCCTGCCTGCCGAGGCTGGGCGGTTCGCTGGCCGAGCGGGAGCGCACGGTCCTGCTCGCCGTGGGGTCCCTGGCAGTCGTCGGCAGCGTCCTGCTCTACGACGCCGCCACGCCCTTCCCCTCCTGGCCCGCCCTGGCCCCCGTCCTGGGGTCGGCGGCGATGCTGGTGGCCGGCAACGGCGCCACCTGCCGGCTCTCCCGGCTGCTGCTGGAGAACCGCGCCATGGTCTGGCTCGGGGACATCTCCTATTCGCTCTACCTGTGGCACTGGCCGGTACTGGTGCTGCCCGCCGCGCTGGCCGGGCACCGTCTGGACCTGCGCACGAACATTGCCCTGGCCGCCGCGTCCATCCTGCTGGCCTGGCTCAGCCACGCCACCATCGAGGAAGGCTTCCAGCACATGGCGGTGGAAGGACGAAGGGCGATGGTCTTCACCACCAGCCTGATGATGTCGGCCGCGCTGGTGCTGGCCGCCAACAGCAGCGCGGCCACCGCGCGCCGGGCCATGGAGGACCAGACCACCAGCACCCGCATCCCCGCCCTGGAGGAGCGGCTGCAGCAGGTGCCCTCCGAACTGCTGGCGCGGCATGCCAACGAGTCGGTCTCGGCCACGGGGCAGGTGATTGAGCCTGCACACCTGACGCCCTCGCTGGACGCACTCGAGTCCGACCTCAGCACGGTCCAGACCAATGGGTGCAGCGGCAACCGCGAGGCTGCCGCCACCGCCCGCTGCTGGGGCGGCGACCCAGGAGCGGACAAGGTCCTGGTGCTGCTGGGCGACTCCCACGCCAGTCACTGGTGGCCGGCCTTCGACGCCATCGGTCGCAAGGACCACTACCGGGTGCTCGCACTGACGCGCAATGCCTGCACCGTCAATGACCTGGGCGAGGTCCCCAGTGACCTCTCCGAGGCCCATGCCACGCAGTGCGCCGCCTTCCGGCAGGCTGCTGGCGCCGCCATCCAGGAGCTCGACCCCGATGTGGTCGTGGTCGCACAGACCATCAACCAGTACTTCGTCTTCTCCCCCGACCAGGCCGGCTTCACCGATCGCTGGCAGGGCTCGATCCGCACCGCGCTGGCCGGACTTCCTGACAGTTCCCGCCTGCTCTACCTGGGCGACTCGCCGTCCTACTCGGCCCAGCAGAGCGAGATGCCGCCGGCCGGTTCCTGCCTGACCCGGCACGTGGACGATCCGCAGCAGTGCCGCATTCCCTCCAGGGTGCCCGAGGTGGCGCGGGCGGAGACGTCCAGCCGGCAGGCCGTCGAGGACCTCGGCGGACGTTACGTCGACCTGTCGGCGATCCTGTGCACGGAGCAGCAGTGCCCGATGTCGACGCTCAACAACGTGCTCTACCGCGACTACACGCACGTGACCTCGGCGACGGCCCGCATCCTGCAGCCGGTGTTGGCCGACGAGCTGGCGCGCACACCGAAGCGCTGAGGCAGGTGCTCAGGCCGTTGCCGGACGGTCCAGGTGCTGGGGGCCGAAGGCCTGCGGCAGTACGTGGTCCATCGGCACGATGCCCTCCGGGGTCTCGACGAGCAGCTCGGCACCGCCGTGCTCCCACAGCAGCTGCCGGCAGCGGCCACAGGGCATGATCACCTCGCCGGTGTGGTTGCAGCAGGTGAAGGCCACCAGACGGCCCCCGCCCCCGAGCACCAGCTCGCTGACCAGGCCGCACTCGGCGCACAGGGTGACCCCGTAGCCGGCATTCTCCACATTGCAGCCGCTGACCACGCGGCCGTCGTCGACCAGGGCCGCCGCCCCCACGCCATAGCGCGAGCAGGGCGCATAGGCCCGGGCGCAGGCCTCCCGGGCGGTGGAGCGCAGCCGGTCCCAGTCGATCGCCTCCTGGGAGTGCACGCCAGCCATCAGTGGCCCTCCTTGACGTAGGGCTCGCCATCGGCCGCCGGGGCACGCACCCGGCCGACCAGGCCGGCCACGGCGATGATGGTGGCCAGGTAGGGCAGCATCAGCAGCAGCTGGCTGGGGGCGGGCGTGTTGAGCGCCGACAGGTTGGAGGCCATCTGCTTCACGAAGCCGAAGAACAGTGCCATCAGCGCGGCCAGTACCGGGTGCCAGCGGCCCATGATCAGCGCGGCCAGGGCAATGAAGCCATTGCCGACGGTGATGTCCTTGGCGAAGGCGCCGGTGGAGCCGACGGTGAAGAAGGCGCCGCCCAGGCCGGCGAAGATGCCGCCGACCAGCACCGATGACCAGCGGGTGCGGGCCACATTGATGCCCACGGTGTCGGCGGCCTTGGGGTGCTCGCCGACCGCGCGCACGTGCAGGCCCCACCGGGTGCGGTAGAGCAGGAACCAGACCACGACCACCGAGGCGATCGCCAGGTAGCCCAGGGCGGTCTGGCGGAAGAGCACCGGGCCGAAGAAGGGAATCTGGGACAGGCCCGGCACCTCCAGCGGGCTCATCTGCGGCGCCTGGTTCAAGGTGGTCGAACGGGGCTGCACCAACTGGTCGAACAGGAAGCCGGTGATGCCGGCGGCGAAGAGGTTGATCACCACGCCCATCACCACCTGGTCCACCAGGTAGGTGATGGTGAACAGCGCCAGCAGGGCGGCCATCAACACCCCCGCGATGACGGCGGCCAGCAGCGCCATCGGGATCGACTTGGTGATCGAGCCGACCAGGCCGGCAGCGAAGGCGGCGACGAGGAACTGGCCCTCGATGGCGACGTTCACCACGCCCGCGCGCTCAGACATCACACCGGCCAGCGCACCCAGCACCAGCGGGGTGGCGATGGCGATCATGCCGTTGAGCTGGTTGCTGACCGGGAAGGGCAGGTCGCGTCCGGCCACGGCCCAGGCCAAGAAGCCGACGACCACGGCGAGGGCCGCGGCGGTACCGGCCAGGGCCGGCGCCTTGCCGTGCAGGCGACCCGACAGGTATCCGAGGCCGGCCAGCAGCGTCACCAGGCCACACAGCAGGACGGTGGCCAGGCCGGGCAGCGAGATGGTGGGCAGCACGACGGGGTCGAAGGCATCGGAGAGGGCGAAGCGGGCGGTGCCGTGGGTGGTGAAGGCCAGCGCGAGCAGGGCCAGGCCGAAGAGGGTCACCAGGGCGCCGGTGGTGTGGCGGGTGCGACGGGCCTCGGCGCTCTCGGTGGTGCGCAGCACCACCTCCTGGCCAGAAGCGCTGCCCAGCACGGAAGGGCTGTCATCGGTCACGTCGCGGTCCTTCGGCTGCTGCTGTGGAAAGTATGTGGCCCTCATGCCGTCGCCCCGTTCTCGACGACGCTGGCCTCGCCCACCAGCGCGGCGGGGCGCGCCTTGCGGGCCTTGAGGAAGGGGACCAAGGTGCGCACCAGCATGGGTGCGGCGACGAACATCACGATCAGTGCCTGCAGCACCGTGGTCAGGGTCAGCGGAGTGTCGGCCTGGGACTGCATGGCCAGGCCCCCGGCATGCATGGCGCCGAAGAGCAGGCCGGCCAGGACCACGCCGAAGGGCTTGGAACGTCCCAGCAGGGCAACGGTGATGGCGTCGAAGCCGATCGACCCCACCAGGCCCGCCGACAGCGGCGTGGGCAGCCCGAAGTCACTGGGGCCCAGCGCGGCCTGCACCCCGGCGAGCCCGGCCAGCGCACCCGACAGGGTCATGGCCACCACCGTGGTGCGGCCGACGCTCATGCCAGCGGTGGCGGCGGCGTCGGGATTGGCACCGACAGCCCGGATGCGGAAGCCCACGGTGGAGCGTTCCATCAGCCACCACACGCCGGCTGCGGCCAGCAGCGCCAGCACAAAGCCCAGGTGCAGCTGGCCACCTTCCAGGCGCGGGAAGGTGGCGCTGAACTGCACCTCGGGGGCGATCGGGTCCTGTCGTCCCGGGCGCAGGAAGGCGGGCGTGGACAGCAGCCACGCCAGACCCAGGGAGGCGACGTAGTTGAGCATGATCGTGACGATCACCTCGTGGGCGCCGGTGGCAGCGCGCAGCCAGCCGGCGAAGCCACCCCACAGGGCGCCGCCGAGCACGCCGAGCGCCAGCGCCAGCGGCAGGTGCACCACCAGCGGCAGCCCGGTGATGGCGAAGCCGGCATAGGCGGCCAGGGTGGCGCCGACGATGGCCTGGCCCTGGGCGCCGATGTTGAACAGTCCGGCGCGGAAGGCCAGTGCCATGCCCAGGCCGGCGCAGATCAGCGGGGCGGCTGCCGCGGTGGTCTCGGTGATGGCCTTCCAGCTGCCCACCGAGCCCTGCAGGAGGGCACCGTAGGCGCCTGCGACCTTCTCCCAGGAAGCGCCCAGGGCGTCACCGGGACGGTCGAGGAAGTAGGCCCACTTGCCGCTGACCTCGGGATCTGCGGCCACCATCAGGATGGCGCCGATCAGGAAGGCCAGGACGAAGGCGGCCACGGTGGTGGTCACCTCTCCCCACGGGACCGCGTGGCGACGGGCGGGGCCCGTGCCTGCGGGCCGGGGCTGTTCGGGTGCTGCGGTGCTCATGCCCGCTCTCCTTCCTGGACCGCGGCCAGCGCCTCGGCCTGCGGAACGCCGGCCATCATCAGGCCGAGTACGTCACGGGGTGTGTCGGGGGGCACGATGCCCACGATGCGGCCGCGATACATCACCGCGATGCGGTCGGCCAGGGCGTCGACCTCGTCGAGCTCGGTCGAGACGATCACCACGGCGGTGCCGCGGTCGCGTTCGTCGACGATGCGCTGGTGCAGGAACTCGATGGCGCCGACATCGACTCCGCGGGTGGGCTGGTTGGCCACGAAGACGCCCAGCGGCCGGCTGAGCTCGCGGGCCATCACCACCTTCTGCTGGTTGCCGCCCGACAGGCTGGCCACCGGAAGGTCGATCGAGGCGGTGCGGATGTCGAACTCCTCGACGCGACTGGTGGCATTGGCGCGGATCTTGCCCAGGTCCAGCGCCAGGCCCTTGGAGAACTGGTCGACGTGGTTGAGCACCAGGTTCTCGGCGACGCTGAAGGGGCCGACGAAACCGTCCTTCTGGCGGTCCTCGGGCACGAAGCCGATGCCTGCCGCCAGGCTCTGGCGCGGGTCCATCCGGGTGATGTCGGTGCCGTCGACGGTGATGGTGCCGCTGGTGACCGGTGTGGTGCCGAGCAGCGCCTCGGCCAGCTCGGTCTGCCCATTGCCCTGCACGCCGGCCAGGCAGAGGATCTCCCCGCCGCGCACGGACAGGTCGACGTGGTCCACCATGACCGCGCCAGAGGGGGCGGCGACCACGAGGTCCTCGATCCGCAGGCGTTCCTCGCCGAGGGTGGGCTCTCCCTTGTCGACGTGCAGCCGGACGGCGCGCCCGACCATCAGTTCGGCCAGCTGGGCCTCGCTCATCTCGGGGCTGCCCTGCCCCACCACCTTGCCGCGGCGGATGACGGTGATCCGGTCGGCCACGGCGCGCACCTCGCGCAGCTTGTGGGTGATGAAGACGATTGCCTTGCCCTCGTCACGCAGCGCGACCATGACGTCCATCAGCTCGTCGATCTCCTGCGGGGTGAGCACGGCGGTGGGCTCGTCGAAGACCAGGTAGGTGGCGTCATTGGCCAGCGCCTTGAGGATCTCGACGCGCTGCTGGACGCCGACGGGCAGGTTCTCGATGACGGCATCGGGGTCGACGGCCAGCTTGTAGCGGTCGGAGAGCTCGCGCACCCTGGCGCGGGCGGCCTTCATGTCGACGGTGCCGGCGGGGCCCTGTTCGCGGCCCAGCACGATGTTCTCGGCCACGGTGAAGACCTCCACCAGCATGAAGTGCTGGTGCACCATGCCGATGCCGGCGGCCATCGCCTGCTTGGGATTGCCCAGTGCCAGCGGCTTGCCGTCGACGCTGATGGTCCCCTCGTCGGCCTGCAGCAGGCCGTAGAGCACGTTCATCAGGGTGGACTTGCCGGCGCCGTTCTCGCCCAGCAGGCAGTGGATCTCGCCGGGGTGAATGTCGAGGTCGATGCCGTCATTGGCGACGAGGTTGCCGAAGCGCTTGGTGATGCCCCGCAGTTGCAGGCCTGCCCCGCTCGGGGCACTGTCGGTGGTGGTCACGCGCATTCCCTGCTCTCCACAGAACTGTCCTTGGTCGTGGTGGGACCTTCCCAGAAGGATGGTGCCACATTCTCGTGACAGGACCGCCCCGACGGAGCCGGGCTGCGTCGGGGCGGTCCTGGGGTCCTGCATGCCGGGACTCGCGGTCCCGGAGGGGGTCACTTCGGCTGCGAGGCAGACTCGATGGTGATCTTGCCCGAGATGATGTCGGCCTTGATGGTCTCCAGCTCGCCCTCCAGCTCGGCGGGCATCTTCGACTCGAACTCGTGGAAGCCGGAGAGCTTCACTCCGTCATTCTTCAGGGTGCCGACATAGGGATCGGCCGAGAAGCTGCCCTCCTTGGCCGCCTTGATGACGTCGTAGACAGCGACGTCCATGGCCTTCTCCACCGAGGTGATGATCGACTTGCAGTAGTTGGCCGAGGAGACGCAGCCGTCGGTGTCCACCCAGACGGCGTTGACCTTGCCGCCGGACTTCTGGGCCACCTGCAGCGCACCCTCGCCGGCGGGGCCTGCGACGGGGAAGATGATGTCGGCGCCCTGGCTGGTCAGGGTCTGGGCGATCCGCGAGCCGCCGGCGACGTCGGAGAAGTTGCCGACGAACTGGCCGCCCTTGGGGTTCTTGGGATCCCAGCCGAGCACCTTGACGTTCTTCTTCTTCTGGGTGTTGTAGTAGGTGGCGCCCTGGTGGAAGCCGTCCATGAAGATGGTCACGGTCGGAATGTTCAGGCCGCCCAGCGTGCCGATCGAGCCCTTCTGGCTCATCGCGGCCGCGGCATAGCCGGCCATGAAGCTCGGCTCGGCGGTGTTGAAGATCAGCGGCTTGAGGTTCTTCAGGCCGGCGGTCTTGGACGGGTCGTTCCAGTCGACGATGGCGAACTGCACGTCGGGATTGGCCTTGGCGGCCGAGACGGTGGCATCGCCCAGCATGAAGCCGACGGTGACGACGATGTCGCACTTGGCGGCAATCATCTGGTTCAGGTTCTTGGTGAAGTCGCTGGCAGTCGCCGACTGCATCTCACCGGTCTGGATCTGCAGGTCCTTGACCGCCTTGACCAGGCCGTCGTGCGAGGTCTGGTTGAAGGACTTGTCGTCGAAGCCGCCCTCGTCGGAGACCATGCAGGCCTTGAAGTCACCGGCGGCGGCCGACCCGCCGGCGCTGGCGGTGCTGGTGGCGGTGGTCGTGGTGGTGCTGGTGGCATCGGGGGCCTTCGCGCACCCGGCGATGGAAAGGGCGAGGGCCGACAGCACTGCCGGCGCAACGAGGGACTTCTTCACTGGACTGCCTCCTGAGCAGTTGAACTGTGGATGCTCCTGGGGTGAGGGCGCGCGCACATCGTAACCTGCCGTTCACCCGCGACACGCCGCCGGGACCGGGCTGGCCCCGCGATCGTCCACCCGCTAGGAAAAGGTGGCTCGTTCAGCCGACCTGGCGCACCAGGGCCTCGGCCGCGTCGAGGATCGCCACGGTGCCTGCCTCCCAGTCGTCCTCCAGGCCCCTGCGCGGTCCGGTGCCCAGTGAGATGACCACCGCTGCCGTCCTGAGTCGCAGCTCGGCGGGATCGACGCGCTCGTCGAAGGCGGGCACCCAGGTGCGGATCAGGTGGTGCACCCGCCCGGTCTGGATGGCATCCATGCGCTGCACGGTGGTCAGGTGCGCCACCAGGCAGGCCAGGTCGTCGGCCCGGCGGCCGGGACCCAGGGTGTCGACGTCGAGCAGCCCCACGATGCGCCCGCCGGCCACGTGCAGCTGCCCCTCGTGAAGATCCCCGTGGGTGGGCTCGTCGCCGGCCGGAAGGCCTGCCAGCCCCTGGGTGATGGTCGCGGCCATCCAGGTCAGCCGCTGTTCCTGCTCGGGAAGGCTCTCGCCGATGATCCGGGCATAGTGCTCCACCGACTCACTCCACGACGGGCGCAGTTCCAGCTCGCGAACCTCGGCCGGCAGCCGGTCGAGCAGACCGATCACGGCATCGGGTCCGCACGGCTCGCGCTCGTCGAAGATGGCCTGCGCGAGGGGCCGGCCGGGCAGCTCACGCAGCACCAGCAGGTGCTCATCGGTGACGGCCAGCACCTCGGGAGCGCAGATCCCCGCCCGGGCGAGCATCTCGTGGCGTCGGACGATCGCATCGGCATGGGCGGCCCGCAACACCTTGATGTAGAAGACATGACCGGCGGCCTGTACCCGCACCACGGCCCGGCGGCGCGGCCGGTAGCCCACCATCCGCAGCTCCACGTCGGCGGACCGCACCGGGTGCGGCAGCAGCCGGTGCTCTCCGAGCAGCTCGGCCACCTGGTCCGGGAAGGCGGCGCGGGCCAGCCCGGGCAGGTCGGGGTCGAAGGGGTGGAGCCACACCGCGGCCTGCCGCTGGCCCTCGTCGAGCAGCAGCGCCGCCTCGTCGCGGGCATCGGGTCCGTGGGCCCGGACGCTGCACCCGATCAGCTCCTCGCGCTCGCCAGCGGCCCACCGCACCCGCGCGGCGTAGGTGGCGGTGGTGGTGCGGCCGGGGTCGTGGTCCAGGTGGTCGAGGTGCCAGTCGAGCAGCTCTCCCCCGGCCTGGCGGGCGGCCTGCTCCAGCAGGGGTTGGACGGCGGGGCCGCTGAGCAGCAGCTGGCCGTCGGGATCGCCGCCCTGTGCCGGTGCGCTCATCGTCATCCCTGGGCACCGGCCACGAACTGGTCGGCGGCCGTCGCACCGTCGGTGGTGACCTGGCTCGGCTCGGCCTCACCCTCGGGCGTGACGCGACGGGCGCTGAGCCAGGCGGCGCGGCGGCCGTCGAGCTCGGTCACCGACAGGACGACGGCTGCCTGTTCGGGCAGCCCGTCGGCGTGGGCTCCGTCGGGGTCGCGGTCGAGGACGACCTCCACCTCGTCTCCCACCACCGGGAGGCGTCCGAGCTGGGCCATGAAGTAGCCCGCGACGGTGTCATAGGGCCCCTCATCCAGCAGGTAGCCGAACTTGTCGGCGAACTCCTCCAGTGTCAACAGGCCGTCGACGTCGCTGAGCCGGGTGTGGACGTGTTCGGGCGCCTGGTCGTACTCGTCGGTGATGTCGCCGATGAGCTCCTCCACGAGGTCCTCGAGGGTGACGATGCCGGAGGTGCCGCCGTACTCGTCCTTGACGATCGCAAGGTGGGAGTGGGCTCGGCGCATGTCGCTCATGGCGCGCAGGATGCGCACCGTCTCGGGCAGGCTGAGCACCGGCCGCACGAGCTGGCGGATCGGGGTGGAGCGAGTGGCAGGGTCGAGGTCCATCAGGTCGCGCACGTGCAGGAAGCCCAGCACCCGGTCGCGGGAACCGTCGGTGACGGGATAGCGGGAGTGGGGCGCGCCCTGGACCTCGCGGATCGCCTTGTAGGCGGGCATCTCGCCGGGCAGGAAGTCGACCTCGGTACGAGGCACCATCACCTCGCGCAGACTGCGATCGCCGGCCTCGAAGACCTCGTCGACGATGTGGCGCTCCTCGTCGCCCAACGTCTGGGAGCCGATCACCATCTGGCGGATCTCCTCGTCACTGACCTCCTCGCGGGAGGCCTTCGGGTCACCGCCGAGCAGCCGGACGGCCACGTCGGTGGACTTGCCGAGGAACCAGATGACCGGACGGGCGACGCGGGCAATGGTGTCCACCAGGGGAGCGACGGCCAGGCTGAAGCCCTCGGCGCGCTGCATCGCGATGCGCTTGGCGGTCAGTTCGCCCAGCACGATGGAGAAGTAGGAGATGGCCACGGTGATGAGCACCAGGGCCAGGGTGTTGGCCACGCCGGAGGGCAGTCCGAGCCCCACCAGCAGCGGGGAGAGGGCGGGCGCCAGGGTTGCGCCGCCGAAGGAGGCGGACAGGAAGCCGGAGACGGTGACACCGATCTGCACCGCGGACAGGAAGAGGTTCGGGTCGCCCACCAGGCGGGCCACGGCCTCGCCGCGCTTGCCGCGGGAGGCCAGGTTCTTCACCTGGCTGTCACGCAGGGAGACCAGCGCCATCTCGGCGCCGGAGAAGACGCCACCGATGCAGATGAACAGCAGGATCAGTCCGACATTGGTGAGGACCTCGCCGATGCTCACAGCACGCGTCCTTCACGCGTCGGGATGCACCAAGGGGGTTGGTGGCCCTCCTGGTCGCTGGTGGGCGGGGGCAATGAAGTGCTGTTGGTCACAGGGGAAGGATACAGAGCACCCGCCGCGGGTCAGGGACAATGCGGGTCCGGCACGTGGCATGTTCGCCGGCAGGGCCGTCGTGCATGGCTAGGGTGGTGGGATGACAAGCAGCCCCTCCCCCCTGTCTGGACCCGCCATGGCCGAGCCCGCGCCGCACCGCTGGGTGCTGACGGTCAGCTGCCTTGACCGTCCGGGGGTGGTGCACGCGGTCTCGGGCGCCGCGATCAGCGGGGGCGGCAACATCGTGGGCGCGCAGCAGTTCACCTCGCACGACACCGGCCGTTTCTTCATGCGCCTGGCCCTGGACACGCCGCTGCCCCGGGCGGGGGTGGAGGCTGCCCTGGCGAGCGTGGTGGAGCATTTCGACGCGGAACTGACCCTGGACGATGCCCGGCGGCCAATGCGCACCCTGGTGCTCGCCTCGAAGGCGGGGCACTGCCTCAATGACCTGCTCTTTCGCCAGCGCAGCGGCTGGCTGAACATCGACGTGCCGCTGGTGATGGCCAACCACGAGAGCCTGCGTCCACTCGCCGACTTCTACGGCATCGACTTCGAGTCGCATGTCGTGTTGCCCGAGACCAAGGCTGCCTTCGAGGAGCGGGTGATGGAGGTGGTGGAGTCCGAGCAGGTGGAGCTGGTGGTGCTGGCCCGCTACATGCAGATCCTCTCGCCCGAGCTGTGCCAGGCACTGGCCGGGCGTGCCATCAACATCCACCACTCCTTCCTGCCTGGTTTCAAGGGGGCCAATCCCTACCGGCAGGCCCATGAGCGGGGGGTGAAGCTGATCGGTGCGACGGCGCACTTCGTCACCAGCGACCTTGACGAGGGTCCGATCATCGAGCAGAACGTGACGCGGGTGGACCACTCGCGCACGGTCGCCGAGCTGGTCTCGATCGGACAGGACCAGGAGAGCCGCACGCTCACCGAGGCGGTGCGGCTGTTCGCGGACCGTCGGGTCTTCCTGGACGGGCATCGCACCGTGATCTTCAGCTGAGGTCTCCCTGGCCTGGCGGTTCCAGCCACCCCGCGGGCAAACTTTTGTGAGAAAACTAACAGAGGAGTGGTGACAGCCCTCCCAGATGCCGCTAGTTTGCTGGCAACCCGCGCCAAGGACGGCGCCGGTGACACGCAGACGCAAGGAGCCCAATGCCCACGCCACACGCGGCCGAGCACCACCCCGAACGTGAACCAGACCTTCCCCCCATCCCGGGAGGTACTGCCCAGCCGAGTGGCGCCACCGCTGCCCGCCGCATCGCCACACCCGAGGAGCTGTCCGCGGTCCAGGCCTCGGCAGAGTTCCAGGAGCTCAAGAAGCGCTTCCGCAACTTCGCCTTCCCCCTCAGCATCGCCTTCCTCATCTGGTACTTCGCCTATGTGCTGCTGAGCACCTATGCCATCGGCTTCATGAGCCGGCCGCTGTTCGGCCACGTGACCATCGGCCTCTTCCTCGGACTGATGCAATTCGTCACCACCTTCGCCCTGACGGCCATGTACATCCGTCACGCGAACAAGAACCTCGACCCCATCGCCACCAAGATCCGCGCTGAGCTGGAGGACCACCGATGAACCTCGTCCTGCCCGTGCTGCAGACGACGCTGCTGGAGATCAAGCTCGGCAACCCGATCGCCAACATCGCCATCTTCGCCCTCTTCGTGGTGGCCACCCTGACCATCGTCATCCGCGTCTCCACCGGCGGCAAGAAGAAGGCCAGCGACTTCTACACCGGCGGCGCCTCCTTCGACGGCCGCCAGAACGGCCTGGCCATCGCCGGCGACTACCTTTCGGCAGCCTCCTTCCTCGGCATCGTCGGCGCCGTCGCGCTGAGCGGCTATGACGGCCTGCTCTACTCCATCGGCTTCCTCGTGGCCTGGCTCGTCGCCCTGCTGCTGGTGGCCGAGCCACTGCGCAACACCGGCAAGTACACGATGGCCGACGTGCTGAGCTTCCGCACGCAGGAGAAGCCCGTCCGCATGGCGGCCGCACTGTCCACACTGGCCGTCTCCTTCTTCTACCTGCTGGCCCAGATGGCCGGTGCCGGCGGCCTTGTCTCGCTGCTGCTCGGCGTCACCGACAGCAAGATGCAGAACCTGGTGATCCTGCTGGTCGGCCTCCTGATGATCGTCTACGTGCTCATCGGCGGCATGAAGGGCACCACCTATGTGCAGATGATCAAGGCCGTGCTGCTGATCGCCGGCGCCGGCATCATGACCTTCTGGGTGATGGCCCATGCCGGTTTCAACCTGTCAACCCTGATCGGCAATGCCCAGGCCCACGCCGATGGCATCAAGGCCGCCGACCCCACGCAGGCCGCCGACTGGCGCAACCTGACCGAGCCGATGGGCAAGTACGGCAAGAACAAGCTCGGCTTCATCTCGCTGGCCCTCGCCCTGGTGCTGGGCACCGCAGGCCTGCCGCACGTGCTGATGCGCTTCTACACCGTGCCCACGGCCAAGGAGGCCCGTCGCTCGGTCACCTGGGCCATCGGCCTGATCGGCGCCTTCTACCTGTTCACCATGGTCCTGGGCTACGGCGTGGCCTGGCTGGTGGGCTATGACGTGGTCAACTCGCTGCCCGGCAAGGCCAATGCGGCCGCACCGGCACTGGCCTTCTGGCTGCCCGGCAAGGGCCTGGGTGGCACGCTCTTCCTCGCCGTGATCGCCGGCATCGCCTTCGCCACCATCCTTGCCGTGGTCGCCGGCCTGGCCATCACCGCCAGCGCCTCCTTCGCCCACGACATCTACAACTCCATCCTCAAGGATGGCCACGCCGACCCGGCCCAGGAGGTGAAGGTGGCCCGCAACACCGTCATCGTGATCGGCGTGCTGGCCATCGTCGGCGGCATCGCGGCCAAGAGCCAGAACATCGCCTTCCTGGTGGCACTGGCCTTCGCCATCGCAGCCTCGGCCAACCTGCCCTCGATCCTGTACTCGCTGTACTGGCGTCGCTTCAACACCCGGGGCGCGGTCTGGTCGATCTACGGCGGCCTCATCTCGGCCCTGCTGCTGATTACCTTCTCGCCCGCCGTCTCGGGCTCGAAGACCGCCATGTTCCCCCATGCCGACTTCGCCTGGTTCCCGCTGGACAACCCGGCCCTGGTCAGCGTCCCGATCGGTTTCATCCTGGGCTGGCTCGGCTCGATCACCTCCAGCGAGCACAATGCCGCCAAGTACACCGAGATGGAGGTCCGCTCCATGACCGGTGCCGGCGCGGAGGGCGCCATCTCGCACTGATCCGGACGACGGCGATGGCCGTCCTGCCCCGAACCGGTTCCCGGTTCACCAGGGAGGACGGCCATCGCCGTCTTCTGTGCCCCACCTGCCCGTCGGCCCCGGACAAGTGCCCTGTATCGTCATGTGCAACGGCACGACTTCGAGAGGAAGATCCACATGAAGCAGACCCCCGTCAAGGTGGCCGTCACCGGCGCTGCCGGCCAGATCTGTTACAGCCTTCTGTTCCGCATCGCTTCCGGCTCACTGCTGGGTGATACGCCCATCGAGCTGCGCCTGCTCGAGATCCCCCCGGCCCTCAAGGCCCTCGAGGGTGTCGTCATGGAGCTCGACGACTGCGCCTTCCCCAACCTGGTCAACGTGGAGATCGGGGACGACGCCGAGAAGATCTTCGACGGCGTCAACATGGCGATGCTGGTCGGCGCCTTCCCGCGCAAGGCCGGCATGGAGCGCAGCGACCTGCTCAGCGCCAACGGCAAGATCTTCACCGCCCAGGGCCAGGCCCTCAACAAGGTGGCCGCCGACGACGTCAAGGTGCTCGTCACCGGCAACCCCGCCAACACCAACGCGCTGATCGCCTACAACAACGCTCCCGACATCCCCAAGGCGCAGTTCGCCGCCCTGACCCGCCTGGACCAGGACCGCGCCAAGGCCCAGACCGCGCAGAAGCTGGGCGTGAGCGTCAACGACGTCAAGAAGATGACCATCTGGGGCAACCACTCCGCCACCCAGTACCCCGACCTGTTCAACGCCGAGGTGAACGGCAGCTCCGCCGCCGAGCAGATCAACGACCAGGCCTGGATCGAGCAGACCTTCATCCCCACCGTCGCCAAGCGCGGTGCCGCCATCATCGAGGCCACCGGCCTGTCCAGCCGCGCCTCGGCCGCCAACGCCACCGTGAGCTGCATGCGTGACTGGGCGCTGGGCACCCCGCAGGACGACTGGGTCTCCATGGCCGTGGTCTCCGACGGCTCCTACGGTGTGCCGGAGGGCCTGGTCTCCTCCTTCCCCGTCACCATCACCGACGGCAAGTGGGAGATCGTCCAGGGCTTGGAGATCAATGATTTCAGCCGCGCCCGCATCGACGCCTCCACCCAGGAGCTCGCCGAGGAGCGCGACGCCGTCAAGGAACTCGGTCTGATCTGACCGCTCCCCCACACAGCGTGACAGTGGCCCCCACCGCCTGGTGGGGGCCACTGCTCATCCTGGGGGGCTCTCGAGGGCCCGGCAGCTCAGCGATTCGGTGGTGAGTGCGGCACCACCAAGGTGAGGGCGATCATCGCGCTCCCGCCCAAGGCCAGCAAGGCCGTGTCGAACCACCGTCCGCGCACCACCAGCAGCCCGGCAATGCGGGACGGCAGGAGGGCCCTGAGCAGGCCGGCCAGCAGGACGCTGCACCCGACCGCGAAGGATCCCCGGCGCCAGTGCCCGGTCGCGACCACACCAAGGGACGCGACCAGGCAGCACAGCACCGCGACGAGCGGCCACTGGTTCAGGCTGCGTCCGCCGGCCAGCGCCCTGGCTCGCGCCCGGGCGGTGTCGGAGTCCTCCGCGCTGGTGGTCACGATCAGGCCTTCTGCGCGTCCTGGCTGGCGGCCATCGCCTCGGCGCGGTCCACCACATTGCTCAGCAGCATCGCCCGGGTCATCGGGCCCACGCCACCGGGGTTGGGGGTCACCAGACTGGCCACCTCCCAGACATCGGGGGCGACATCGCCGACCGGTTTGCCATCAACGCGGCTGACGCCCACGTCGATCACGACGGCGCCGGGCTTGACCATGTCGGCGGTCAGGAAACCGGGACGGCCCACGGCCGCCACCACGATGTCGGCCTGACGGGTGTGCGCGGCGAGGTCCTTGGTGCCGGTGTGGCACAACGTCACGGTGGCGTTCTCGCTCTTGCGGGTCAGCAACAGGCCCAGCGGCCGCCCGACCGTGGTGCCACGGCCCACGACGCAGACCTCGGCACCGGCCAGCGGCACGTGGTAGTGCCGCAGCAGCTCGACGATGCCGCGCGGCGTGCAGGGCAGCGGCCCGGGCTCGGTCAGGACGAGCTTGCCCAGGCTGGCCGGGGCCAGGCCGTCGGCATCCTTGTCCGGGTCGATCATCGCCAGGGCCCGGTGCTCGTCCAGGTGGTCCGGCAGGGGCAGCTGCACGATGTAGCCGGTGCAGTCGGGATTCTCGTTGAGCTCGACGAGCGCCTGCTCGAGCTGCTCCTGCGTTGTCTCAGCCGGCAGGTCGACGCGGATGGACTCGATACCCACCTGTGCGCAGTCCTTGTGCTTGCCACCCACGTAGATCTGGCTGGCCGGGTCAGCACCCACCAGGACGGTACCCAGCCCCGGCACGATGCCCTTGGCCCGCAGCGCGTCGACGCGGGTCTTGAGCTCGTCCTTGGTCTGGGCGGCAACTGCCTTGCCATCGATCTTCTGTGCAGTCATGCGGCTCCTTCGTGAGGTGGGTGGTTCCAGCCTACCGACGCATTCAGCTCCCCTCCCTCCCCGAAACAGACGCTTCACGACGATGTGAAGGTGCAAAACAGATCGAGATGCAGCAATTCGTCTGTTTCGGGGAGGGTCCTTGGGTCCTTGCTCAGTGGAAGAAGTGGCGCGTACCGGTGAAGTAGAGGGCGATGCCCTTGTCCTTGCACAGCTGGATGGTCTCCTCGTCGCGAATCGAGCCGCCCGGCTCGACGATGGCCTTCACGCCGCCGTCGATGAGGATCTGGGGTCCGTCACTGAAGGGGAAGAAGGCATCGGAGGCGGCAACCGATCCGGCGGCGCGCTCACCGGCCCGCTCGACGGCCAGCTTGCAGCTGTCGACGCGGTTCACCTGGCCCATGCCGACACCCACCGAGGCGCCATCGCTGGCCAGCAGGATCGCATTGGACTTCACCGAGCGGCAGGCCTTCCAGGCGAAGGCGAGGTCGGCCAGCGTCTGCTCGTCGACTGCCTCACCGGCGGCCAGGATCCAGCTCTCGGGGAGGTCGCCGTCGGCCTGCAGCGCGTCGACCTGCTGCACCAGCAGGCCACCGTCGATGTCGCGGGTCTCGATGCCACCGCGCTGGGGGGCGGCACACTTGAGGATGCGCAGGTTCTTCTTGGTCTGCAGGATATCCAGCGCCTCGGGCTCGAAGTCGGGCGCGACGATCACCTCGGTGAAGACCGGCTTGACCTGCGCGGCCATGGCGACGGTGACGGTCTGGTTGGCGGCGATGACGCCGCCGAAGGCGCTCAATGAGTCGCACTCGTGGGCCTTGCGGTGGGCTTCGGCGATGTCGGCGCCCACGGCGATGCCACACGGGTTGGCGTGCTTGATGATGGCCACGGCCGGCTCGTCGAAGTCGTAGGCCGCGCGGTGTGCGGCACAGGTGTCGACGTAGTTGTTGTAGCTCATCTCCTTGCCGCCGAGCTGCTCGGCCTGGGCGAGGCCCTCGGCGCCGAATCCCTTGGTGTAGAGGGCGGCCTGCTGGTGGCTGTTCTCGCCGTAGCGCAGCACGGTCTTGCGCTCGTAGGTGCCGAAGAGCTCGTCGGGGAAGCCGGTGCCCTGGGTGCCGTCGACCAGCGCCTGGCCCATCCATGAGGCGACGGTCATGTCATAGGCGGCGGTGTGCTGGAAGGCGGCCAGGGCCAGCGTCTTGCGCTGCTCCAGGGTGGTGCCGCCGGCCTTGAGGGCCTCGACGAGTTCGGCGTACTGGGCGGGCGAGGTGACGATGGCGACGCTCGGGTGGTTCTTGGCGGCCGCGCGCACCATGGAGGGTCCGCCGATGTCGATCTGTTCGACGCACTCGTCGACACTGGCGCCCGACGCGACGGTCTGGGCGAAGGGGTACAGGTTGCTGACGACCAGGTCGAAGGGGGCGATGCCCATCTCGTCGAGCTGGCTGCGGTGGCCCTCCAGGCGACGGTCGGCGAGGATCCCGGCGTGCACCTTGGGGTGCAGGGTCTTCACGCGGCCGTCGAGGCACTCGGGGAAGCCGGTGAGCTCGGCCACCTCGGTGACCTGCAGGCCGGCCTCGACCAGCTTGGAATAGGAGCCGCCGGTGCTGACCAGCTCGACGCCGGCCTCGGCCAGGGCCTTGCCCAGGTCGACCAGGCCGGTCTTGTCGTAGACGCTGACCAGGGCGCGGCGGATCGGCTGACGGGACTCGCTCATGCGGTTTCTCCTGTGGTGGGTTCTTGTTGTGTCCGCGGGTGGCGGGCAAGCTGGTTGACCACCTCGACGAGCAGGCGCCGCTCGACGACCTTGATTCGCTCGTGGAGGCTTTCTTCGTCGTCGCCGGGCAGGACATCGACGGCTTCCTGGGTGATCAGCTCGCCGTCGTCGACGCCGTCGCTGACCCAGAAGATCGAAGCCCCGGTGCTGGTTGCGCCGGCGGCGAGTGCGTCGCGCACGGCGTGGGCTCCGGGGAAGGCCGGCAGCATTGCCGGGTGGGTGTTGATGATGCGGTCGCCGAAGCGGGCCATGAAGGGCTCGTCGAGCAGTTTCATGAAGCCGGCCGAGACCACCAGGTCGGGCTGGTGGACGGCCACCAGGTCGGCCAGCTGCTGGTCCCAGTCGCGCCGCTCCTGGCTGCCGCGGCGCAGCAGGGTGGGCATGGGGTGGCAGAAGGTGGGGATGCCGACCGTCCGGGCTCGCTCCAGGCCGCGACAGTCGGGCACGTCGGACCCGACAGCGACGAGCTCGGCGTCGAGCCGGCCGTCGGCACGGGCATCGATCAGGGACTGCAGGAGGGTTCCGCTACCGGAGACGAGGACGAGCACACGACAGGTCACTCGCCCACCATATCGGCCGATGCACTCCCGCTGCCCCACGCGCGGTCCGCCTCACGGCCGAGTGCGCCGGCGGGCACGCTGCCACCGCAACATTGCTCGCAGCGTCAGCACCCCGGCAATCAGGGCGAGGGCCGGTCCGACCCAGCGCCAGAAACCGCCGTCCGTGGTGTCGAGCGCCAGCCAGCCGTAGACGACGGTCGCGATGGCCCACAGCAAGGTTTCGCGCCTCCTGCGGGTCACCTCACTGCCCGGCAGGGAGCGGGCGTAGCCGATGGGACTGCCGAACTCCTCGGCCAGGGCTGTCCCCGACTGCTGCGCGTGGCTTCGCGCCTCGTCGAGTGCCTGGGTGACCTGCCTCTCTGTGAGGTCTCCGCGTTCCCGCAGCCGGGTGCGGGTCTCGGCCACCCACTGCACGTCATCCATCCCGGCCGTCGGCACCCTCCGGCCGCCGGGGTCGGGGAGCACTCGCGCGGCCAGCGCAGCCAGCGCCGCCCACAGGGCAGCCTGGGCCAGCCACCACCACGCAGAGTGGCTGCCCAGGCTGCCGGCCCGCAGGGCAAGCCATCCGGCACCCATCACGACAGGTGCCATGGCGGCGGCCATCACCGCTGTCGCCCACCCCGCGGCCAGGCGATGGACGAGCCGCTCCCGCAGGGTGATGGCCCCCACGGCCAGTACGGCCATCCCCGCCGGCAGCACGGTCAGTGCCACCGGCCAGTCCACGGTCCAGCTGCCCCTGCCCAGTAGGGCCTTGGCTGCCGCCGCAAGGAAGGCCATCACAGATCCGACCGCGGCCAGGAAGAGGGCGACGGTCACCAGCTCGGCGGGGCTGCTGTCGTTGTCGACGAAGGTCGCCCCCTGCTGACTGGCCTCGGCGAGCGCCTCCTCGGCCCAGGCCGAGGGGTCACCGTAGAGCGTCTCGGGGCCTTCGCCGCTGTCGACCACTGCCTGTTCGACCTGGCCCATCAGGCGGTCGACCTCGCGGGGATCGAGTTGGCCCTGCAGCAGCCGCAGCTGCACCGTGCCTGCCCAGCTGCCGTCGTCTGGTTCACCGCGCAGCTGCTCGAATCGTTCGACAGGGAGCGCCTCGGTCATGACGAACCTCCTTGGGGCAGGGTCTCAATGAGCAGGAGGGTGAGTCCGTTCCACTGCTCCAGCAGGCGGCGTCGTTCCTCCCGGCCCGATGGAGTGATCGCATAGGCCTTGCGCCGGGGCCCAGAGCTCCCCGGCTGCCAGACGGCCTCCACCAACGCCGCTTCTTCCAGCCGCGCGAGGACGGGGTAGAGCGAGCCGCCCTTCAGTCGCCCCATGCCGGCGTCGGCGAGACGCTCGGCGATGGCATAGCCGTGCAGATCACCGCCGGTGAGCACCGACAGGATTGCCAGTTCCAGGCTGGCGCGGATCCAGGGCGTCGGCCAGTGGGCGGGGACTTCCTCCATGCACTAAGTATGATTCATTCCTAGATATGCCGCAAGGAGCATCACTCGTGCTCCTTCTCCCCCGCGGGGCGCCCCGGCCCGGCGAGCCCGAGGACCAGGCCGGTCAGCAACCCGGCGATGCCCATCACGGTGGGAGCCATGACGGCCAGCGGCACCAGCCGCGCCCCCACCTCGGCCAGGCGCTGGTCGCCGAGCGCCCCGTTCGAGGCCGCGGCAAGCAGCCACAGGCAGGCTCCGGTGAGCACACCGGCCAGCCCTCCGGTGAGGCTGGTGACGTCGGCGCGGGCCCCGCGCAGCTGGCGCACCACCACCCAGGCCGCCATGGCTCCGGCCAGCACGCCACTTGCCATCCACAGCAGGTGTGGCCAGGGCCCGGGACCGTTGGGCCCGACGGCCCCGAGCGCCGGAATGGCGGGCAGCATGCCGGTCAGGGTGTGCGCCGGCGAGACGATGGTGCCGGTCCCGAGGGTGAAGCCGGCCCCCAGGGCCCAGGAGGCCCCCCAGAGCACGAGGTTGGGCAGCCAGGCCAGTTGCAGGGCCAGGATCACCAGGGAACCGACGGTGCCTGCAGCCAGGCTGTCGTGCAGGGTCACGACCTGTTGACGGTGCAGCAGCAGGGCCAGGGCCACCACGAGGGCACCCGTGGCCACCATCACCGCGAGCCCGGCCACGACGGCCCGGGGCACTGCACGCGCCCAGTTCGGCCACCATTGCGTGGGGCGCCAGTCGAGCGCCCGGCCGGCTCCCACCAGGGAGCACGCGGCACCGAGCACGATCGCCCCCAGCAGGGCCCGTCCGGTCTGGTTGGCGGTGTCGGCCAGGGCGCATCCGAACAGCACGCACACCACATAGGAGATGACAAAGGCGACAGCCACCCGCAGTGTCATGTCACGGCGTTGCTGCTGGGACAGTTCCGGAGCCGCCTCCTGGCGCGCTTGCTGGGCCACCATCCCACTCAGGGCCGCCCCGACGAAGAGCACCAGTGCAGTGACCCCCAGGGGGACCACGGTCAGCGCCCGTCCGTCCAGCTCGGCCCCGGCGCCGTGGGCGAGCAGCCAGCCACGGGTTCCCAGTCCGAGCACGCTCCAGAAACCCAGGTCCGGGGCCTGCACCCACCCGATGACCGCCAGCAGGACCGGCGGCAACCAGCCGGTGAGGGCGGTGAGCACTGCTGCACCGGCGGTTAGCAGAGGCCAGGGCAGCCATGGGCCGGAGCGCGCCTGGGAGCCGTCGCCCCTCTCACGCGGGGACGAGCCGCCCAGGCGGATGCGGCCCATCGTCCAGTTCCGCGCCGTGGTGGAGCCCCGCCCGCTGGCCGGCCCCTGGGCACGAGCCCTGTCGGCCTGACGTCGCCATCCCATGGTGCAAGTCCTTCCGATCGGTGGTGCGCGCGGCAAATGACCGCTGCTGGCCACGAGGCCGGGTAAGCTCCGTGGAGGTCATGACAAGGGGCCCTGCCCCGCTTCGAGCACTTCCGGAGGATCCTCGTGGACGACGAGCAGAGCCAGCATCCCCGCAGCGATGCCGACGTGGACACCCCTCAGGGCGGCACTGACCCTACCCCAGCAGAGGATGCAGCCACCCCAGCAACCGAGGGCATCGCCGAGGAATCGGGCGACCACAGCGCCTGGATGCGCCCCGCCGTGGGCGAGGAGCGGCGCACCTCCGAGATCGTCGGCGCGCTGGCCCCGGAGTCCACTGAGACCGAGGACCTGCCCGACGAGCCGATCGACGTCTTCGAGGACACAGCGCCGGTGACCCCGGACGAGGCCGAGACGGCCGATGGATCCACCGAGGAGCCCAACCCCCTGCACGCCGCCGCAGCGATCGGTGCCGCCGCGGCCCAGCGCCGTCTCTGCGAGCCCGACTCCTCCGGTGCCCACGCCGCCCGGCCCGGCTCGCGGCCGATGGCCTGGCTGCCCTGGCTCGCCGGCGCGCTCGTCGCAGCCCTGGTCGCTTTCGCCGTGGTCCACTCGCTGACCGACAAGCCCGTCGTGGTGATCACGCCGACACCCACGCCGAGCGCGACCACTCCTCCGGCGGTCACCGAAGCCGACCTGCTGACCGCCGAGGATGCCGAGGCCATCACCCCCAAGCAGGGATGGACCGTGGCCAGCACGCTGAGCCGGCTGACGCCCACCTCACCGAAGGTGATCTGCCAGCCCAACACCACCGGACAGCCCAATCCGACGATCACCCGGCAGCGGACGCTGACCACCACCTCCACCAGGGGCCTGGCCGCCCTGCACCAGGTGGACAACTTCGCCTCGGTCGCCGATGCCAGCAAGGCCTTCGAGGCCCGGGCCACCAACCTGGCCGCCTGCGACAACGAGCCGCTGTGGATCCATTCGAACACTGCCGTCGGAAATGCCGGGGACGCGGCCCGGCTGGTCACCGTCGCCCGCCAGGATGACATCGCCGAGTACCACACCGTCCTGCTGCTGCGCACCGGCACCACCGTCCACGCGCTCGACGTCACCCAGGCCAACCAGCCCGCCCCCGCGGCGAACGTGCTCAACTCCGCCGCCGCGGCGGTGAACCGGCAGTGCGCACGCTCGACCGGCAGGTGCGCCACGCAACCGAAGGTGGCCGAGGCCATCCCGGCCGCCACCGAGCCGATGGGCTGGCTCAGCATCTCCGACATCCCCCGCGTCTCGCCGCGCGCGGGCCTGTGGACCGTCACCGACGCGTCGAACGTGGTGGCCCCCGGCAGCGAGTGCGAGAACATGACGCTGGCCTCCGTGGCCGGCCCCACGCAGCGAGAGCAGCGCACCTACCAGATGACCCAGGACAATGCGGCGCCGCGCACCTATGGCATGGACGAGGTCCTGTTCACCTTCAAGGACGCCCGTCAGGCGGCCCAGTTCGCGAACACCCTCGCCTCGAACCTGAAGAACTGCCCTTCACGCCTGGCCACGGCCAAGGTTTCGGAGTCTGCTCAGGTGACCTCCTCCGTGGGCCGCAAGAAGGTGGCGGGGGCCACCCTGCTGGTGCAGCAGAGCTTGGGCGGAACCGAGACGGCACGCTTCCGCACGGGCGTCGCCGTGGTCGACAACAAGGTGATCTACCTGGTCAACAACCCTTCGACCTCCTATGACCTGGGTTCGGCCAAGTTCCAGCAGGTCACTGTGCGGGCCGCCCAGCGCGCTACACAGCTACCCTGAATTGGGTTATGCTTCCTGAGAAATGCTAAGGTTTCGAAGTCTTGAGAGATCGAGACCGTCCGGGCGTGCCGGGCAGGACCTCGTCAGGGGTAGCCGCACGCCGTAGGATGAGACCACTGTCTGTGCACCTAGGAGAACCGTGTCCCACACTCCATTCCGGAGGGTACGTGCCAAGCGCGTACTGGAGGTCGACGAGACCCCTGACGAGCTCGACTTCGACAGCGTCCTCGACACGGCCGAGCAGGAGCCCGAGAAGGGCGTGCTCAAGCGCAGCATCGCCGCGCTGGCCGTGAGCGCGCTGGCCGTCGTCACCGTCGGCGGCGTCGTCGCCGCCTCCTCGGCGAACTCGGAGCGTGTCGACACCGCCACCGTCTCCACCGACAAGAACAGCAAGGACGTCACGCGTGCCGTCGCGGCTCCGGATCCGCTCACCATGGAGCAGCAGGTCCAGTCGCAGGTGGCCCAGGCCCGCCGCGTGCAGGGCCAGTCCAATGGCACCTTGGCCGCCTTCGCCGGACGCGGGACCATCTCGCGCAATGCCGCCCGCACCGAGCTGAGCAAGGCCGTGGCCGCCGAGGGTGCCGTCGAGCGCCAGGCCACCCTGGACGAGGTCAACGACACCGTCGTCGAGGAGGCTGCCGGCGCCGCCGCCGAGAACCGCACTGACCAGATCGAGGCCGATCTCAAGCGCGTGAAGGCCGAGGCCGGACGCATCGCCGAGGAGAAGAAGAAGGCTGAGGCGAAGCTGAAGAAGGCTGCCGACAAGGCAGCCTCGGACAAGAAGTCGGCGGCCGACAAGACTGCTTCGGCCGATCGCCCTGCCGACGCCCCTGCCGACGCCCCCACCGAGGCCCCGATGGACGCCATCCCCGGCGCCGTCAGCGGCGGCGGTGGCTCCACCCCGCTTCCCGCCGGCAAGTACTCCGTCGGCGCCTCTTGGGGCCAGTACGGCTCCTGGTCACGCTGGCACACCGGCCAGGACTTCCCGGCCGCGGTCGGCACCCCGATCTATGCCGTGGCCGACGGCGTGGCCGCCACCAACTGCGGCGGCTGCCAGGGCTGGGCCGGCGACTCCGCCCTGGTCCTGCACCACGGCAACGGCGGTTCCACCCTGTACGCGCACATGAGCCGTTACACCGTCCAGCCCGGCCAGGTCGTCAAGGCCGGCCAGGTCGTGGGCTATGTGGGCATGAAGGGCCGTACCTTCGGGCCCCACCTGCACTTCGAGTACTACCCCAAGGGCACCACCCCGGGTGATGTCTACTCGACCAGCAACCCGGTCACCTTCCTGTTGACCATGGGTGTGCACGTCTGATCCCGGCACCACGGAAGTGGCCCCGCAGACCATTGGGTCTGCGGGGCCACTTCGCGTCCGGGACACCCCGGTCGACGCCTGCCTCAGAGCTTCTCCATCGGGGCATGCTTCAGGCTGAGCCGCTTGAGGCCGGCCGAGCCGAAGTCCACGTCGGCCTTCATCGCGTCCCCACTACCCGAGGTGGACACCACCGTGCCCAGACCGAAGGTGGAGTGCAGCACCCGCTCCCCCGGACTGACGCTCGCCACCGTCTTGACCTTTGGGGCGCCACTGCCCAGGCTGGGGCCACTGGAACGTCCCCCGAGCGTGCGGCTGCTGAAGCCACCACCCTGGCGAGCCTGCACGGTGCGCGTCGCTGACGTGCTGGCCCACCCGGTCAGGGCGGCACCCGTGCGTCGCCAGTCCATCAGCTCAGCCGGGATCTCCTCCAGGAAACGGCTGGCGGGGTTGTACTGCGGTGATCCCCAGGCGGTGCGCACCGCGGCGCGGGTCAGGTAGAGCTGCTGGCGGGCGCGCGTGATGCCCACATAGGCCAGCCGTCGCTCCTCCTGCAGCTCGTCGCGGTCCATCAACGCCCGCATGTGCGGGAAGACGCCGTCCTCGAAACCGGTCAGGAAGACGGTGTCGAACTCCAGTCCCTTGGCGGTGTGCAGGGTCATCAGGGTCACCACGCCCTGGTCGTCGGCATCGGCGTCGGGGATCTGGTCGGAGTCGGCCACCAGGGCGATGCGCTCGAGGAAGGCCGGCAGCGAGTCGTCCGGCTCGGGCAGCAGGGCCACCTCTTCCTCGGTGAGCCCCTCCCCCTCCTCCTCCCGGGACAGGTCGACAGCATGGGCCGCGGCCACGAACTCACCCGCGACGGCCACCAACTCCACCAGGTTCTCCAGGCGTGTCTCGTCCTGGGGGTCCTTGGAGTTCTCCAGCTCGGCCAGGTAACCCGAGGCCTTGAGGATGCTGGTGAGCACCTCGTCGGCCCTCACCCCGTCGACGACCATCTGGCGGTGGGCGGCCATCATCTCGGCGAAGGCCTTGATCTGCTTGAAGCTGCGGGTGGCGATACCGGGGGCCTCGCTGGCCCGGTCCAGGGCTTCTGAGAAGGGAATCCGCTCGGACTGGGCCAGCTGGTCGATGGCGGCCTCGGCGCGGTCGCCAATGCCCCGCTTGGGGACGTTGAGGATGCGTCGCACGCTCACGTCGTCGGCCGGGTTGGCGATCGCCCGCAGGTAGCTGATGGCGTCGCGGATCTCCTTGCGCTCGTAGAAGCGCACGCCACCGACCACCTTGTAGGGCAGTCCGACGCGGATGAAGACCTCCTCGAAGGCACGCGACTGGGCATTGGTGCGGTAGAAGACGGCCACCTCGCCGTGGCGGGCCTTGCCCTCGTCGACGAGCTTGTCGATCTCGTTGGCGATGAACTGGGCCTCGTCGTGCTCGGTGTCGGCGACGTAGCCGGTCACCAGTGCGCCAGTGCCCTGGTCGCTCCACAGCCGCTTCTCGGGACGGTTCGGGTTGTGCCCGATCACTGCATTGGCCGCCGCCAGGATGTTCTGGGTGGAGCGGTAGTTCTGTTCCAGCAGGATCGTGTCGGCACCGGGGAAGTCGCTCTCGAAGTCGAGGATGTTGCGGATCGTGGCGCCACGGAAGGCGTAGATGGACTGGTCGGAGTCGCCCACCACCATCAGCTCGGGAGCGCCGACCCGGGGGCTGTTGCCCATCGCCTGCTCGGTGGCCCCGTCCAGCTCGCCGCAGAGCTGGCGGATCAGCTGGTACTGGGCATGGTTGGTGTCCTGGTACTCGTCGACCAGCACCTGGCGGAAGCGGCGGCGGTAGCCCTCGCGCACCTCGGGGAAGGCCTGCAGCAGGTGCACGGTGGTCATGATCAGGTCGTCGAAGTCGAGTGCATTGGCCGCGACCAGACGTCGCTGGTACTCGGAATAGGCCTGCGCGTGGACCTTCTCGTTGCCCTCGCTGAAGCGCGCCAGTGCCGCCTCGTGGTCGATGAGCTCGTTCTTGCAGTTGCTGACCCAGTTCATGATGGCGCGCACCGGGTAGCGCTTGGGGTCGAGCTCCAGCTCGCGAGCCACCAGGGTCATCAGGCGCTTGGCGTCTGTGTCGTCGTAGATGGAGAAGTTGCGGTCCATCCCGAACTTGTCGATGTCGGCGCGCAGCATCCGCACGCAAGCCGAGTGGAAGGTGCTGACCCACATCAGCTTGGCGCGGTTGCCCACCAGCTCGATGACGCGGCTCTTCATCTCGGCCGCGGCCTTGTTGGTGAAGGTGATAGCGAGGATCGAGCCGGGGTGGACGTCGCGGGCGGCCACGAGGTGGGCGATGCGTCGGGTGAGCACCCGGGTCTTGCCGGAGCCGGCACCGGCCACCACCAGCACCGGGCCGCCGGCGTGCAGGACGGCCTGGCGCTGCGGCGGGTTGAGCCCGCCCAGCAGGGCGTCGACGTCGACGTGCGCTCGAGCCCGTGGCGCGGCCTGCGCGACGGCGGGCGCGGTGGCCTGCGCGATGGCGGGCGCGGTGGCCTGCGCGATGGCGGGCGAGGTGGGCTGGAAGCTGCTGAACAGGTCCTCGGGAAGATCACTCATGGCAGGTACACCCTATTCGGTTCGTGCGCGTGCTCCGTGGGACGAGCTTGCGCGGCGCCGCTATCGTGTGGGCATGACAGCTCCCGCGATCCGCCGCCTCGCCACCCGCGCGATGGGCACGGTCCTTGGCCTGCAGGTCGCCACCGCGGTGGGGCTGACCGTGGTCGACGCGGTCAAGCGCCGTGGACGCCAGCCCTACCGCTTCCCCACTTCGGAGCCGACACCTGTCATGGCGGGCAAGGACGAGGTGACGATCTACACCTTCGGCTATGACCTCTACGAGGACATGTTGGCCGACATCGAGCGGGCGGAGGAGGCCGTCTACTTCGAGACCTACATCTGGAAGGGCGACGAGACCGGCCAGCGCTTCAAGGACGCCCTGGTGGCGGCGGCCGACCGGGGGGTGCGGGTCTGCGTGGTCTACGACGAGTTCGCCAACCTCGTCGTGCCGCGCTCCTTCTTCGACCTTCCCAGCAATGTGCTGGTCCAGAGCCACCCGCTGGTGGCGAGCCTGGTGCCGACTCCGCGCAGTATCGGCCGCGACCACCGCAAGCTGCTGGTGGTGGACCATGCGGTGGCCTACATCGGCGGCTACAACATCGGCGACACCTATGCCGACCGCTGGCGTGACACCCATGCCCGGCTGGTGGGCCCGGGGGTGGCCGAGATCGAGAATGCCTTCGTCGACTACTGGAACCTGAGGCATGTTGGGGTGCTGAGCAACCATCGCGACTCGACGATGGAGCTGGTCCAGACCGGGGTGCGTTCCTGGGCGACGCAGGTGCGCGTGCACCGCAACACGCCGAAGATCTCGGTCTACCCGATCCGCAACATGTACCTGGAGGCGATCGACCGGGCCGTCGACCACATCTGGATGACCCAGGCCTACCTGATCCCCGATGACGACCTGATGGCAGCGTTCTTCGCGGCCGTGCGGCGCGGCGTCGACGTGCGCATCATCGTCCCGGCCCAGTCGAACCACGTGGTGGCCGACTGGCTCTCCCGTGGCTTCTACGACGACCTGCTGCGCTATGGCGTGCGCCTGTTCCTCTACCAGGGGGCGATGGTGCACGCGAAGACCTGCACCATCGACGGCTTCTGGTCCACCATCGGCACGGCGAACCTTGACCGTTTGAGCCTGGCAGGCAACTATGAGGTGAACGCTGAATTTCTCGACCGTGACGTCGCGGCGCGCATGGAGGAGATCTGGGAGGTCGACGAGCAGAACTGCGTGGAACTGGACCGGGACGAGTGGGCCGCCCGATCCATCGTGGCCAAGGGAACCGAGGCCCTGCTGGCCCCCTGGCGCCCCCTCTTCTGAGGCGCTGACACACGGATCGGTGATTCTGCCGATGATGAAATCGTGCCTGCCCGCGTGACTTGTGGACCCTGCGCTGCCTATCGTCGAAGGCGTACGGACTTCCCCCAAGCTTCCTCAAGGAGAACCATCATGGGAATCATTGCATGGATCGTCTTCGGTCTCATTGCCGGCGCCATCGCCAAGGCCATCATGCCCGGAACCCAGGGGGGTGGCTTCATCATGACCACCATCCTCGGCATCGTAGGCGCCCTGGTCGGCGGCTTTCTCGGCTCTGCCATCCTCGGAAAGTCGGTCAGCGGCTTCAACATCGGCTCCATGCTGATCGCAGTCGTCGGTGCGCTGATCGTGCTCGGCATCTGGGGTTGGGTCCAGGGCCGCAGCTCGCGCGTCTGACCTGCTCGCTCGTCCCCTCAAGGACATCAGCCGTCGCCTCTGGCACGGCGGGAGCAGGGCCTCGGCATTGCCGGGGCCCTGTTGCCGTGTCCGGACGCGGTGGATCTCAGGGTTGTTCCCGATGGTGCACGGCGGCCGGCTGGCGCAGGATGGTGGCATGGACCAGACCCTCTTGCCCGACCTGCACCGTCCTCGTGACGGGGCGATGGTCGCGGGCGTCTGCCTGGCCCTGGCCCACCGGTGGCAGGTCGATCCGCTGCTGGTGCGCGTCGCCGCCCTGCTGCTGGCTCTCAGTGGCGGATTCGGGGTGCTGCTCTACGCTTGGGGTTGGCTTGTGCTGCCCCAGCAGGGGCATCGTCGGAGCCTCGCCGAACAGTTCTCTCCGCAGGTGGCCCAGTGGAGCCGCCAGCGTCTCCTTGCCACCGGTCTGGTCGGCAGTCTGCTGCTGTGCCTGCTGACAGCCCCCCTGACCTCGTGGTCCCTCGCCCCGGGACTGGTGCTGCTCGTCCTTGTGACCCTGGGACGCAGGCAGTCCCACCACAGCTCCGGCACGGTCGAGGCACTCCCCGCGCCACCACCCTCGTCCGAGTTCACCATCGCCGTGGAGGCGTGGACCAGTCGTCTGGCAGCCCTCGAGCAGGCCGCTCCCGTGCCTCTCGCGTCACCGTCACACACGTCCTTGGCACCCGTCCCCGCACCCACCATCGGACCCACGGCCACTCCACGACCCGGCACCATCCACTTGCCGGCGCCCCCGGCCCTGGCTGCGGTGCCCCGTCCACGTCGGGTACGTCGACCCTCCTGGCGCCTTGGCCTGGTGGTGCTGGCGCTGGCCGCGCTGCCCTTCCTCCTGGATCCCTCCCTGCCGGTGCAGGACCAGCGCACGGCCCTGCACGCCCTGTCCTTGGGAGTCATCGCGGTGAGCCTGGTCCTCGCCGGACTGCTGCGCCTCCCACGCCCCCGGATGGCGGTGCCGGTGGCCCTCGCGGTCCTGGGATCGGCGCTGCTGCCGATGCCGTCGCCCACGTCCATGGAGCCTGTGGACGTGCACTGGACGAGCACGGCCCAGCTGCCCACACATCCGCTGGAGGTGACGGCGCAGGAGAGCCGCGTGGACCTCTCCGACCTCAGCCTGCCCGCAACCGGCCCCGCCAGCCGGCTGGCCATCCACGCCACGGCAGCCGACCTCACCCTGCGCCTTCCCGAGGAACCGGTGCGCGTCGACTACCGGCTCAACGGCGCCACCATCGCCTTCGACGGGGGCGAAAGCCTGGCCGGCATCAAGAACGGGAGCTGGCACAGCACCGAGACCGAGGACCCGCGGCTGGTCGTCACGCTGCACCTGACCGGCGCCAATGCGGAGGTGGACCATGCGTGAGCCGCGCGACATCGCCTCCCTGCTGTGGGGACTGGCCTTGCTGGCCTGCACCGGTGTGCTGGTGGGCCGCGCCACCGGGCACCCCGTCCCGATATCGACACTGATGGTCGCCGGGTCCGTCCTGCTGATCGTTCTGGGATTGCTCGGCGGACTGCTGGCCCATCGGCGCCGGTGAGGCTCAGACCAGCTTGCGGTCGGTGGCCCACTTGGTGAGCTGGTGTCGGTTGGACAGCTGGAGCTTGCGCAGCACGCTGGAGACGTGGGTCTCGACGGTCTTGATCGAGATGAACAATTCCTTGGCCACCTCCTTGTAGGCATAGCCGCGCGCGATCAGCTTCATCACCTCGCGCTCGCGCGGGCTGAGCCGGTCCAGTTCCTCGTCAACGGCGGCCACGTCGATGGAGCCACTGAAGGCATCCAGGACGAAGCCAGCCAGGCGCGGGGAGAAGACGGCATCCCCGCCGGCCACCCGGTCGATGGCCTCCAGCAGCTCCGGCGTGGCGATGGACTTGGTGACGTAGCCCCGGGCGCCGGCACGGATGACGCCGATCACGTCCTCGGCCGCATCCGAGACGCTCAGCGCCAGGAAACGACGTTCGGGTTGCTGGGCATGGACCCGTCGCACCACCTCGGCCCCTCCGCCGCCCGGCAGGTGCACGTCGAGCAGCACCAGGTCGGGCTGGGTCTCCAGGATGGCCTGGACGGCGGTGTTGACGTCCTCACCCTCGCCGACCACCTCGACCTGGTCGGAGTCTCCCAGTTCGTGACGGACCCCGGCGCGGAACATGGCGTGGTCGTCGACCAGCACGATCCGCCACGGTCCCGCGTGGGCCGGGGCGCTCTCGGTCGCGGTCTCGACAGGCTCTTGCATGTCCAACTCCTCAGATCTCCATCACCAGGCGCACCTCGGTGCCTTCACCGGGTGCCGACCGAATGCGGGCGGTGCCGCCGTGGCGTTCCATCCGGTCCAGGATCGATCGCCTGACACCCATCCTGTCATCCCCGATGGCCTCGGGGTCGAAGCCGACCCCCCGGTCGCGGACGAAGACCTCCACCTGGCCGTCGTCGACCTCGCAGTAGACGTCGACCCGGTCGGCGCCGGAGTGCTTGGCAGCATTCATCATGGCCTCCCTCGCGGCGCGCACCACCGTGTCGGTGCGGGATGTGCCCTCGGCATCGCCGACGCAGACCAGCTCGATGTCGATGCCGCGCTCGGCCTCGATCTCGTCCACGGCGGTGCGCATCGCCACCGTCAGCGAGCTCTCGGTCTGCTCCTCGCCGTAGAGCCAGGTGCGCAGCTCCTTCTCCTGACGACGCGCCAACTGGGCCACCGCCTTCGGGTCCTCTGACTGGCGTTGGATCAGGGCCAGGGTCTGCAGCACCGAGTCGTGCAGGTGGGCGGCCATGTCCGCGCGAGCCCGTTCGAGCAGGGCCCGTTCGTGGGCCTCTCGCGAGGTGCGACGCCAGCGGGTGATCCACGGGGCACCGGCGATGCCCACGCCGAGCACCAGCAGCGCGGCGAAACCCAGCACCTGGGGCAGCTGGGAGATGCCTATCCAGCCGGCGGCGACGATCGAGACCGAGACCCCCACCAGGGCGAGCCCGACCAGGAGCCGGCTGGCATCCTTCCACCGTTGCGGGGCCGTGCGATCGGTGGCGAGGTCCTGCGCGTCGGCCTGCCGCCAGACCATCGCCAGTCCGGCGGCGGCGAAGGCCAAGGGCCAGAAGATCGTCGACGACGGGCCGGTCCCGAAGCGGTGGGCCAGCAGGGCCACCCCGCCACCGACCAGGGCCAGGGCGGCAGCCGAGGCGCCGTCGGGGCGGGCGAGTTCCCTGTGCCGTTGGGGGCGCATCTGCTGACGCCGGGCCGATTCCAGCCCGGGGGCCTCGACGCTGTCCCCCTGCGCCGCCGAGGGCATCAGGACCCACAGGAGTCCGTAGACCAGCACGCCCACCAGCTGCATGCCCGCCAGCAGGACGAAGCCGCCACGCACCAGCAGCGGTGACCAGCCCAGGTGCTGCGCGATGCCGGAGCAGACACCACCCAGCACGGCATGCTCGGCGTCGCGGCGGGCACGCGGGGGCTCCGGTTGCGGCCGCGGGGCCGGAAGGTCAGGACTGCTCATCGTGTTCCCAAGGTTCACACGCCGTCGGGCACGACGCCAGCCCCGACGGGCCCACGGGGGCGTGATCGGGTGCCGTTCAGGGTTGCTCCCGATGGCGGGGGACGGCCGCGGGGCGGAGAATGGACTCATCAGGACAGAACGACTGTCCGAGAAGCACAGGAGAACACGTCATGGCACTCGTCCCGAACCTCGCGCGTCCGACCGACGACCGGATGGTCGCCGGCGTCTGCTCCGGCATCGCACGCTACCTCAAGATCGACACCAGCGTGGTCCGCGCGGTGATGGTCGTCGCGGTGCTGATGGGCGCGGTGGGCCTGTGGCTCTACCCGCTGCTGTGGGTGCTGATGCCCGAGGAGGGCTCGGACCGCGCCGGCGCCGACGTGCTCGTCGAGAAGGCGAAGCAGTGGAAGGCCGACAATGATGCCAAGCGTTCTGGCCAGGCACCCGCGAGCCAGACTCCCCCGGCCCGGCAGCCCGTCTTCAACCCCTATGAGGAGCCCCGCCACTGATCCGAAAGACGGGCTCACCCGGCCCGAGCACGAACGAGGCCCCCGCGAGAATGTCGCGGGGGCCTTGCCCATGCCTGAGGGGGTCTGAGGGGGTCGCCCCCTCACTCCCATTCAATCGTGCCCGGCGGCTTGCTGGTCACGTCGACCACGACGCGGTTGACCTCGCGCACCTCATTGGTGATCCGGGTGCTCATCTGTTCGAGCAGGTCATAGGGCAGACGTCCCCAGTCGGCGGTCATCGCGTCCTCGCTGGTGACGGGGCGCAGCACGATCGGGTGGCCGTAGGTGCGGCCGTCGCCCTGCACGCCGACCGAGCGGACGTCGGCCAGCAGCACGACGGGGAACTGCCAGATGTCGCGGTCCAGGCCGGCCTTGGTGAGCTCCTCGCGGGCGATCGCGTCGGCCCGGCGCAGGATCGCCAGGCGCTCCTCGTCGACCGCACCGATGATGCGGATCGCCAGGCCGGGGCCGGGGAAGGGCTGGCGCCAGACCATCGACTCGGGCAGTCCCAGCTCGGCGCCGACGGCGCGCACCTCGTCCTTGAACAGGGTGCGCAGCGGCTCGATCAGGCTGAACTGCAGATCGTCGGGCAGGCCGCCGACGTTGTGGTGGCTCTTGATGTTGCTGGCGCCCTCGCCGCCGCCCGACTCCACGACGTCGGGGTACAGGGTGCCCTGCACCAGGAACTCGATGTCCTTGTCGTCATTGAGCTTGCGGGCCGTGGCCTCGAAGGTGCGGATGAACTCGCGCCCGATGATCTTGCGCTTGGTCTCCGGGTCGGTGACACCGGCCAGATGGCCCAGGAAGCGTTCGCGCTCGTCGGCCACGACCAGGTCCACCCCGGTGATCTCGACGAAGTCCTTCTTCACCTGCTCGGCCTCGCCCTCACGCAGCAGGCCGTGGTCGACGAAGACGCAGGTGAGCTGGTCGCCGATGGCGCGCTGCACCAGGGCGGCCGCGACGGCGGAGTCGACGCCACCGGACAGAGCGCACATGACGCGCTTGTCGCCGACCTGCTCGCGGATCAGCTCGACCTGCTCCTCGACGATGTTGGCGCTGGTCCAGTCGGCCTTGAGTCCGGCGATCTCGAACAGGAAGCGCTCGAGGACGGCCTGGCCCTGCTCGGAATGCATCACCTCGGGATGCCACTGGACGCCGGCCAGGCGGGCTTCGACGTTCTCGAAGGCCGCGACGGGGGCGCCGGCGGTGTGGGCGAGGGCGGTGAAGCCCTCGGGGGCATGCGAGACGGAGTCGCCGTGGCTCATCCAGATGTGCATGGTGCTGGGCATCGACTGCAGCAGGCAGCCGGGCTCGGTGACGGCGACCGGGGTGCGGCCGAACTCGCTCAGTCCGGTGCGGGCGACGGTGCCACCCAGCGCATTGGCCATGGCCTGGAAGCCGTAACAGATGCCGAAGGCGGGGACGCCGGCGGTGAACAGCGCCGGGTCCACCTGCGGGGCTCCCTCGGCGTAGACCGACTGCGGTCCACCGGACAGGATGATGGCGGCGGGCTTCTTCGCGAGCACCTGCTCCACCGTCGCGGTGTGCGGCATGATCTCGGAGTAGACCTTGGCCTCACGGACCCGTCGGGCGATGAGCTGGGCGTACTGTGCGCCGAAGTCGATGACGACGACGAGGTCGTGCTGTTGTGCAGGTGCTTGGGCCATGGGCTGATTCTAGGGAGTCCGCGGCCCGGCGGGAAACCGGGCACCGGCACCGGATGCGGTCAGGCGTCCAAAAAAGATGGACAGACGGGGAAGAATTCACCGACTCATGTTGTTCTAGGGGCATGAACACTTTTGCTGACGTGAGCGCTGTCGTGGGCCGGACCCCCCTGGTGAAGATCAACAAGCTCATCGAGGGCGACGCCACTGTCCTGGCCAAGCTCGAGTTCTACAACCCCGCCAACTCGGTCAAGGACCGCATCGGCGTCGCCATCGTCGACGCCGCCGAGGCCTCCGGTGAGCTGAAGCCGGGCGGCACCATCGTCGAGGGCACCAGTGGCAACACCGGCATCGCCCTGGCCATGGTCGGCGCTGCCCGCGGCTACAAGGTGGTGCTGTGCATGCCCGAGACGATGAGCCTCGAGCGTCGCGCCCTGCTGCGCGCCTACGGCGCCGAGCTGGTGCTCACCCCGGGTGCCGAGGGCATGAAGGGTGCCGTCGCCAAGGCCGAGGAGATCGCCAAGGAGCGCGGAGGCGTGCAGGCCCGTCAGTTCGCCAACCAGGCCAACTACGAGATCCACAAGACCACCACCGGTCCCGAGGTCTGGGCCGACACTGACGGCCAGGTCGACGCCTTCGTCGCCGGCGTCGGCACCGGCGGCACCATCTCGGGCGCCGGCGAGTACCTGCGCTCCCAGAAGGCCGAGGTGAAGCTCTTCGCCGTCGAGCCCGCCGAGAGCCCGCTGCTGACCGAGGGCACCGCGGGCCCGCACAAGATCCAGGGCCTGGGCGCCAACTTCGTGCCCGAGATCCTGAACCGCGACATCATCGACGAGGTCCTCGATGTCAAGGGCGAGGAGGCCATCGAGATGGCCCGTCGCGCCGCCAAGGAGGAGGGCCTGCTGGTGGGCATCTCGTCCGGTGCCGCCCTGGTGGCTGCCAAGGCCGTCGCCGAGCGCCCCGAGATGGCCGGCAAGACCATCGTCGTCGTGCTGCCCGACTTCGGTGAGCGCTACCTGTCGACCGTGCTGTACTCCGACCTGATGAACTGATCGGCACCTGCTGAGCTGCCATGCAGCTCTCACACCTGGTCGAGGGCCTTCCCAATGCGGGAGGGCCCTCGACCTTCTCCGTCCACGGGTTCCGCTCGGCCAGCACAAGAACTAACCTTGTGGTAACCACAGCCGCACGCCGAGTGCACCGACGCACCCGATGGAGGACAACCATGGCCACCGAGACCTTCCGCAACCCGGAACTGCCCATCGAGCAGAGGGTCGACGACCTTCTCGCCCGCCTGGACCTGGAACAGAAGGCCGGGCAGGTGAGCCAGTTCTTCTACTTCGGCAACCCGGAGGCCGCACAGGCCAATTCCGACAATGACGTCGACGAGGTGGAGCAGGCCATCATCGACGGACGTGCCGGGTCAGTGCTCTTCGTGCGTGACGTCGAGACCGCCAACCGCCTGCAGCAGCTGGCCGTCGAGCGCTCACCCCTGGGGATCCCGCTGATCTTCGGCTTCGACGTCATCCACGGCTTCCGCACCGTGATGCCGACCCCGCTGGCGGTCGCTGCCTCCTTCAACCCCGAGCTGGCCGAGGCCGCCCAGCGGGTCGCTGCCCGCGAGGCCCGGTCCGTCGGCCTGCACTGGACCTTCGCACCCATGGTCGACATCGCCCGCGACCCCCGCTGGGGCCGCATCATCGAGGGCGCCGGCGAGGACCCCTGCCTGGGTGCCGCCATGGCCGCGGCGCAGGTGCGCGGCTTCCAGGGCACGGTCGAGGACGGCCGCTACGGTCCCGAGTCGGTGCTGGCCAGCCCCAAGCACCTGGCCGGCTATGGTGCCGCCACCGGCGGGCGCGACTACGAGGACTCCGACATCTCCGACGCGGAGCTGTGGAATGTCTACCTGCCGCCCTTCCGGGCCGCCGTCGAGGCCGGCGCGGCGACCGTGATGAGCGCCTACATGGACCTCAACGGCGTCCCCGCCAGCGGCAACCGGTGGCTGCTCACCAAGGTGCTGCGCGGCGAGATGGGCTTCGAGGGCTTCGTCGTCTCCGACGCCCATGCGGTGCGCTCCCTGGCCACACAGCACTTCGCCAAGGACCTCCAGGACGCTGCCGCGCGAGCCCTGCATGCCGGGCTCGACATGGAGATGACCATGGCCGATCCCGCCTACTCCCGCCTGCCGCAGGCGATCGTCGACGGCCGGGTGAGCGAGGCCGAACTCGACCAGGCCGTGCGCCGGGTGCTGACCGCGAAGTTCCGGATGGGCCTGTTCGACCAGCCCTACGCCGACGCCTCCCGCACCCAGGCGGTGCTGTCGGCACCCGAGCACCGGGAGGTGGCGCGCGACGCCGCCGAGAAGTCCCTGGTGCTGCTCCGCAATGACGGGCTGTTGCCACTGGATCCGTCCGCGCTCCAGAGCGTGGCCGTCGTGGGACAGCTGGCCGACAGTGCCCGCGACACCCTCGGGCCGTGGATCTTCGACTTCGACCTCGACGAGACCGTCACCATCCTCGATGGGCTGCGGGCCCGGCTCGGCGACGGGATCGAGGTGCGCCACGAGCCCGGCGCCTGCATCCCGGACCGGCTCCAGCCGTCGATGTTCGACGCGATGGAGCCCGAACCCGCCGTCACCGGCCCCGACTACGACGACGACGCGGCCATCGAGCGTGCCGTCGCCCTGGCCGAGGCGGCCGACGTGGTCGTGGTCGTGAGCGGCCAGCGCCAGAACCAGATCGGCGAGCGGGCCTCGGTGAGCCACCTGGAGCTGCCCGGTCGCCACCTGGAACAGCTGCAGCGCCTGGCGGCCACCGGCACCCCGGTGGTGCTGGTGCTGGTCAGCGGCCGCCCGCTCGACCTGCGCTGGGCCGATGAGAACCTGCCCGCAATCCTGCAGGCCTGGTATCCGGGCAGCCGTGGCGGCGAGGCCGTCGCCCGTGCGCTCGTCGGGGACGTCTCCCCCGCCGGCCGCCTGCCCTTCACGTGGGTGCGCAGCGTCGGACAGGTGCCGATGTCGCTCTCGCACTACACGACCTTCCAGCCCGAGTTCGCGCACGAGCGCTACTGGGACGAGGAGTCCACGCCGCTGTACCCCTTCGGGCACGGTCTGTCCTATGCGAGCTTCGCCTACTCCGACCTGCGGGTGGACCCCGCCCGGGTGCCCCTGGGTGGGACCGCGACGGTGCACGTCACAATCACCAACACCTCGGACCGGGAGGCCGACGAGGTGGCCCAGCTCTACCTCCACCAGCGGTACGGCACCTCGACCCGTCCCGTGCGCGAGTTGAAGGGCTTCCAGCGCGTTACGCTGGCCGGGGGCGAGAGCACCGAACTCAGCTTCGAGCTCGGCCCCGACGAGCTGCGCCACTGGAGCGCCGTCACCCGCGACTGGGTGCAGGACGGGTCGACCTTCGACGTCTGGGTGGGTGGCAGCTCCGCGGCCGACCTGCATGCCACTTTCGAGGTGCAGTAAGCCCGGCGCCGTCGCGCACGAACCTTGTGGGCCTTGTGCGTTGATACCAACGCACACAAGGACCGCAAGAGGTTCAGTGTGCTGCTGGAGACCTCGACAGCCCCTCAGCCCTGCTCGCGGGCGATCTTCTCGTGGTGGCGGACCACCTCGGTGACGATGAAGGTGAGGAACTGCTCCGCGAACTCGGGGTCGAGCTGGGCGTCGACGGCCAGGGCGCGCAGGCGCTCGATCTGGCGCTTCTCGCGCTGCGGGTCGGCCGGGGGAAGCCCCTTGGTGGCCTTCAGCTCCCCCACCCGCTGGGTCACCTTGAAGCGCTCGGCCAGCAGGTGCACCAGCGCGGCATCGAGGTTGTCGATGCTGGAGCGCAGCCGCAGGAGCTCGGGATCGGGCGCATCGGTGCTGGTGGCCTCAGTCATGGTGCAACCCTAACCAGACAGAAGGCCCCGTCCCACTGCATGGGACGGGGCCACCAGGCACACGGCGTGGTCAGCGCACGACCAGCTCGATGCGCTGGAACTGCTTGACGTCGGTGTAGCCGCAGGAGGCCAGCGAGCGACGCAGCGCCCCCACCAGGTTCATGGTGCCGTCGGGAATGTGCGACGGCCCCACCAGCACCTCCTCGAAGGTGCCCACGGTCTCGAAGTGCACGCGCTCACCGCGGGGCAGGCTGGCATGCCAGGCCTCCGCACCCCAGTGCCATCCCTTGCCAGGGGCCTCCGTCGCACGGGCCAGGGGCGCGCCGACCATCACGGCATCGGCACCGCAGGCGATGGCCTTGGCGATGTCACCCGAGCGGCCCACCGAGCCGTCGGCGATCAGGCTGACATAGCGTCCGCCCGACTCGTCCATGTAGTCGCGACGGGCCTCGGCCACGTCGGCGATCGCGGAGGCCATCGGCACCTCGATGCCCAACACGTCGCGCTGGGCATGGGCGGCACCGCCGCCGAAGCCAACCAGCACCCCGGCGGCACCGGCGCGCATCAGGTGCAGGGCGCCCTGGTAGGTGGCGCAGCCGCCCACCAGCACCGGCACCTCCAGGGTGCGGATGAAGCGCTTGAGGTCCAGCGGCTCCTCGGCCTGGCTGACGTGCTCCGCCGAGACGGTGGTGCCGCGGATGACGAAGAAGTCGACGCCCGCCTTCTCGACCACGCCGGAGAACTCACGCGCATTCGCGGGGCTCAGCGAGCCGGCGACGGGGACGTCGGCCTCGCGGATCTCGCGCATCCGCTCGGTGATCAGCTCCGCCTTGATCGGCTCGGCGTAGATCTGCTGCATGAAGCGGGTGGCCTGCACCTGGTCGGTGATGGCATTCAGCTCGTCGAACAGCGGCTGGGGATCCTCGTAGCGGGTCCACAGGCCCTCGAGGTTCAGCACCCCGAGACCGCCCAGGCGGCCCATCTGGATGGCGGTGGCGGGGCTCATCACCGAGTCCATTGGCGCGCCGATGATCGGGAAGTCGAACCTGAGGGCGTCGATCTTCCAGGTGAGGTCCACCATGTCCAGCCCGCGGGTACGGCGGGTGGGCACCATCGAGATGTCGTCGAAGCCATAGGCCCGGGTGGCGCGCTTGCTGCGACCGAAGTCGTACATGTTGATCCTTCGTCGGGATGGGGCGCGTCAGCGCGAGTAGTTGGGGGCGTCGGCGATGTTGGCCACGTCGTGCGGGTGTGACTCCTTGAGCCCGGCCGGGGTGATCCGCACGAAGCGGCCACGGTCATGGAGCTCGTCGAGGTTGCGGGCACCGACGTAGAACATCGACTGGTGCAGGCCACCGACCAGCTGGTGCACCACCTGGCCGACGGGTCCGCGGTAGAGGACCTGGCCCTCGATGCCCTCGGGGATCAGCTGGTCGTCGCTGGTGACGTCGGCCTGGAAGTAGCGGTCCTTGGAATAGGACTTCTTCCCGCGGCTGCTCATCGCACCCAGCGAGCCCATGCCGCGGTACTGCTTGTACTGCTTGCCGGCGATGAAGACGGTCTCGCCGGGGCTCTCCTCGCACCCGGCCAGCAGCGAGCCCACCATCACGGTGGACGCGCCGGCCACCAGGGCCTTGGCAATGTCGCCCGAGTACTGCAGGCCGCCGTCGGCGATCACCGGCACACCGGCGGGGCGGCAGGCCTGGGCTGCCTCGTAGACGGCCGTGACCTGCGGGACGCCGACACCGGCGACCACACGGGTGGTGCAGATCGAGCCGGGCCCCACGCCCACCTTGACGGCGTCGACGCCGGCATCGACCAGCGCCTGGGCGCCACCGCGCGTGGCGACATTGCCGCCGATGATCTGGACGTGCTGGGTGGCCGGGTCGCCCTTGAGGCGACGGATCATGTCGAGCAGCAGTCGTGCGTGCCCGTGGGCGGTGTCGACCACCAGCACGTCGACACCGGCCTCGATCAGGGTGGTGGCGCGCTCCCACGAGTCCCCGAAATAGCCCACCGCGGCGCCCACCATCAGGCGGCCATGGGAGTCCTTGGAGGCGTCGGGGTACTGCTCGGACTTCACGAAGTCCTTGACGGTGATCAGGCCGGTGAGGCGGTTCTCGCCGTCGACCAGCGGCAGGCGCTCACGCTTGTTCTGGCGCAGCAGCGCGGTGGCCTCCTCATTGGTGATGTCGTCACGGCCGGTGAACAGGGGCTGCGAGGTCATCACATCGCGCACCTTGGTGGTGGCCCACTGGTCGACGGGGGTGAAGCGCAGGTCGCGGTTGGTGCAGATTCCCAGCAGATGGTTCTCCTCGTCGACCACGGGCAGGCCCGAGATGCGGTACTGGCCGCACAGCTGGTCGAGCTCCTCCAGCGTCGCGTCGGGGCCGATGGTGACGGGATTGGTGATGCGCCCGGTCTGGGTCCGCTTGACCAGGTCCACCTGGTAGGCCTGGTCTGCGATCGACAGGTTGCGGTGCAGGATGCCCAGGCCACCCTGGCGGGCCATGGCGATCGCCATCCGGCTCTCGGTGACGGTGTCCATCGCGGCGCTGATCAGGGGCAGGTGGATCCGCAGGCCGCGGGTCAGCTGGGCGGTGGTGTCCACCTCGGAGGGGATGACGTCGGTCTCGCCGGGCAGCAGCAGGACGTCGTCATAGGTCAGGCCCAGGGGAAGGAACTTGTCCGGGACACCGGACCCGGTCAGGTCACTGAAATCGGCACTGGACACTACAGACCACCTCTTCGCGCTTGGGAGTGGACCCATCCTATCCAGGCCGACGGACACTTCCGCCGGGTCGCCTTGGGGCAGTCGCACGCCCGGGCCACGGTAACGGTCGGACTTGGCCCGCAGGTCGTCCAGCAGGTCGGTCATCAACTGGTTGTGGGCGGTCAGGTACACCCAACGGTGCACCGGCGGCTTCACCGACGACGCGGTGATCCGCCACAGCCGGGTCGCTCCCGGCGCGCTTCCCGGCATCGGCCTGGAGGGCAAGGCAGAGTTCCACGGCATCTTGGGCGAGCTGCACCAGTAGTGATCCGCCACCGTCCAACACAGGGCGATGGCCGCCCTCCAAATGAAGGACGGCCATCGTGTGTTCTGTTCTGCTCAGGCGGGCTGGCTCAGCCGCGCTGGGCCTTGCCCTGGCGAGCCACCTCGACCAGCTGCTCGAACAGCGGGTGCGAGGCATCCAGCCCGGTCAGCTCGGTCACCGCAGCCTCGGGGGTGTTGGCGGCGAGGATCTCGCCCACCTTCACCGACTCGGCATCCTCGGCGACGTCGAAGAGCATGGCGCCCAGCATGGCCTGCTGCAAGGCCTTCGACTCCATGCCGCGCTCGGCCAGCTCGGCAGCGGGGCCCACGAAACGCTCGTGGCGCGAGAGCTTGCGCAGCGGGGAACGCCCCACCCGCGTGGTCGTGTCGGGAAGGTCCTTGTTGGCGAAACGCTTGAGGATCTTGGTGACGTAGGCCTCCTGCACCTCGGGCTCGAAGCCGTACTTGGCCACCAGCAGCGCCTTGGTCTCCTGCAGCACCGCGTACACCTTGGCCTTGAGCTCCTCATCGGCCAGGACATCGGAGATCTTCTCGATGCCGGCCTCGGTGCCGAAGTAGGCGGTGGCGGCATGGCCGGTGTTGACCGTGAACAGCTTGCGCTCGATGTAGGGCGCCAGCGACTCGACGAAGGTGGCGCCGGGGATCGTCGGCAGGTTGCCGCCGAAGGCCGGCTCCTCGATCGCCCACTCGAAGTAGGGCTCCACATTGACGTCCAGTCCCATGCCCTCGGGCTGGTTGGGGACGATGCGGTCGACGGCGGTGTTGGCGAAGATCGCCTTGGACTCGATCTCCTGGCGGCCTCCAGAGTTGGCCGACACGTCCCCCGGCTGGTCGTCCAGGATGAAGACCTTGAGGTTGTCGGTGGCGTTGATCGCGTTCTCACAGGCCATCACCACGATCTTCGGGGCATCGGCGCTGCGGGCGTCGATGCCGGCGCGGATCGCGGGCGCGATGAACTTGAGGATGTTCGGGCCCACGGCGCAGGTGACGACGTCGGCCTCGGCGATCGCCTGGGTCAGCGCCTCGGACTCGGTGTTGGAGTTGAGGGCCTTGAAGCCAGTGATGACGTGGTCCTGGCCTCCCTCGCCGACCTCGTGCACCGTGTAGCTGTCGGCGGCCTTGAGCTGGTTGATCAGCGCCTGGGAGACGTCGGCGAAGGTCAGCTCGTAGCCGCCCTCGTCGAGCAGGAGGCCGACGAATCCGCGACCGATGTTGCCCGCACCAAAGTGCACGGCCTTCTTGGTGGTCATGCATTCACCTTTCCAAGGATCGCGACGACCTCGTCGGCCGAGGTGGCCTGCTCGAGGGCATCGACCGACTCATTGTTGGAGAAGATCTTGGCGAGCTTGCCAAGGATCTGCAGGTGCTCCTTGTTCTTGCCGGCGATGCCGACGACGAACTTGACCTCCTTGCCATTCCAGTCCAGCGGCTGGTCGAGGCGGATGAAGCTCATCGCGGAGCTCAAGATGTGTTCCTTGGCATCGTTGGTACCGTGCGGGATGGCCAGGAAGTTGCCCATGTAGGTGCTGACCGTCTCCTCACGCCTGTGCATCGCATCGACATAGGCATTGTCGACGGCACCACGGGCCACGAGCAGCTGCCCGGCCTGGGTGATCGCGTCGCCCTTGTCGAGGGCCTTCGCGCCGAGCTTGATGCTCTCGTGGGCCAGGATCTCGGCGCCGGGCGCGGTCTGGGCCGGAGCCTCCTCGACGGCGGCGGGCGCGGCGGCCACCGGGGCGGCCTGGCCGGTGCCGGAGCGCTGGGTGCTGATCATCTCCACGACCTCCTCGTAGCGGGGCGAGTTCATGAAGTTGTCCACGGTCAGCAGCGTGGCCGAGGGCACCTTGGGGGCCGCGCGGGTGGCCAGGGTCTCCTGGGTGACGACGATGTCGTAGTCGTCGGTCAGGTTGGCGATGGCGGCATTGGTGACCTTGATGTCGCCGTAGCCGGCCTCCTTGATCTTGTTGCGCAGCACCGAGGCGCCCATCGCGGAGGAACCCATGCCGGCATCGCAGGCGAAGACGATGTTCTTGATCTCGCCCTTGGGCGCGGCGGTGGTGCCGGCCAGGTTGCCGGCGACCGAGGACTTCTTGCCCTTCATGGACTCCATCTCGGCGGTGGCCTTGGACAGGTCGCCGTCGGACTTGTCGGTCTTGAGAATGGCGGCAGCCACCAGGAAGGAGACGACTGTGGCCAGAAGGATCGACAGGAGGATCTTGAGCAGGTCACCCTTGGCCGACATCGCGCCGATGGCCAGGACCGAGCCGGGGGCGGCGGCCGAAACCAGACCCGTCTTCAGCAGCATGTTGGTGGCGACGCCGGTGGCACCGCCGGCAATGGTCGCCAGCACCAGGGCAGGCTTCATCAGCACGTAGGGGAAGTAGATCTCGTGGATGCCACCGAAGAAGTGGATCAGGGCGGCACCCGGAGACGAGGCCTTGGCGGCACCCTTTCCGAAGACCATGAAGGCGAGCAGCACGCCGAGGCCCGGACCGGGGTTGGCCTCGAGCAGGAAGAGCATCGACTTGCCCGCGGTTGCCACTTCGGAGGCACCCAGCGGTGTCAGCACGCCATGGTTGATGGCGTTGTTGAGGAACATGACCTTGGCCGGCTCGATGAAGAGCGAGGTCAGGGGCAGCAGGTTGTTGCGCACCAGGACACCCACGACATTGGTCAGGATCGTCATCAGGCCGTGCACGAGGGGGCTGACCGCGAAGAGGCCGAAGATGGCCAAGATGGCACCCCAGATACCGGCCGAGAAGTTGTTGACCAGCATCTCGAAGCCGGCCTTCACCTTGCCGTCCCAGAGCTGGTCCAGCTTCTTCATGGTCCAGCCGCCCAGCGGGCCCATGACCATCGCACCGATGAACATGGGGTATCCGGGCACACCCACGATCACGCCGACCGTCGCGATGGCGCCGATGACACCGCCGCGGGTGTTGTTGTCATAGGCCATCTTGCCGCCCTGGAAGGCGATCAGGAGTGGCAGCAGGTAGTTGATCATCGGACCCACCAGGCCACCATTGGGCGTCTCGACGCCGCGAATGATGCTGGTGCCAAAGCCGCCGATCTGGCCGACCGGGAAGAAGCCCTTCTCGATGAACAGGGCGGTGATCAGACCCCAGGCGATCAGGGCGCCGATGTTGGGCATGACCATGCCCGAGAGGAAGGTGCCGAACCGCTGGACGCCGGCCTGGGTCGACTTCGTCCGCGAGACGGGAGCAGTTGTGGACATTGCGTCCCTTTCGACGAGGCGCGGTGCGCCGTGGTTGCTTCGCGATCTGGACGTCGCATCCTGCAGCTCCTGGGCAGCACCACTTTTCCAAGGCATGGGAACGTTCCAGATTTGGCAAGCGTAGGCCATCACCGCTCTGGCGCCACAGAAGCGGGCCAAAACGCCCGGAGGGGTTCCCACGTGGTGCCGTGGGAACCCCTCCGGGTGTTCAAGGGGAGCTCGCTCCCCCATCAGCTCAGTGCTGGTGACCGCCCTGCGCGTCCTCGTCCTCGGGCTTGTCCACCACGAGGGTCTCGGTGGTGAGCAGCAGCGAGGCGATCGAGGCGGCATTGGCCAGCGCGGAGCGCGTGACCTTGACCGGATCGATGACGCCGGCCTCGATGAGGTTGCCGTACTCGCCGGTGCGGCCGTTGTAGCCGTTGCCGGGCTCCAGCTCGGCCACCTTGCTGACGATGACGTAGCCGGGCTCGCCACCGTTCTCGGCGATCCAGCGCAGCGGCTCGACGACGGCCTTCTTCACCGTCAGGACGCCGACCTTCTCGTCACCCTCGAGGCCCAGACCGCCCTCGAGGACCTTGGAGGCGTGCACCAGGGCGGAACCGCCGCCGGCGACGATGCCCTCCTCGATCGCGGCGCGCGTCGCGGAGACGGCGTCCTCGATGCGGTGCTTGGTCTCCTTGAGCTCCACCTCGGTGGCAGCACCGACGCGGATCACGCAGACGCCACCGGCCAGCTTGGCGACGCGCTCCTGCAGCTTCTCACGGTCCCAGTCGGAGTCGGAGCGCTCGATCTCGGCGTGCAGCTGGGCCACGCGGCCCTGCACCTCGTCGGCCTCGCCGGCGCCGTCGACGATGGTGGTGTTGTCCTTGGTGACCAGGACGCGCTTGGCGCGGCCCAGCACCTCCAGGCCCACCTGGTCGAGCTTGAGGCCCACCTCGGGAGCGACGACCTGGCCGCCGGTGAGGATGGCGATGTCCTCCAGCATGGCCTTGCGGCGGTCACCGAAGGCCGGGGCCTTGACGGCGACGCTGGTGAACGTGCCGCGGATCTTGTTGACCACGAGGGTGCTCAGCGCCTCGCCGTCGACGTCCTCGGCCACGATGAACAGCGTGCCCTTGGCGGCGATGACCTTCTCCAGCAGGGGAAGCAGGTCGTTCATCGAGGAGATCTTGCCCGAGTGGATCAGGATGTAGGGGTCGTCGAGGACGGCCTCCATCCGGTCGGCGTCGGTGACGAAGTAGGGGCTCAGGTAGCCCTTGTCGAACTGCATGCCCTCGGTGAAGTCGAGCTCGGTGCCGAAGGTCTGCGACTCGTCGACGGTGATGACGCCATCCTTGCCGACCTTGTCGAAGGCGTCGGCGATGAGCTTGCCGATGACCTCGTCGCGGGAGCTGATGGTGGCCACGGCCGCCATGTCCTCGGTGGTCTCGATCGGCTTGGCGACCTTCTTCAGCTCGGCCTCGACGGCCGCGACGGCCTTGTCGATGCCGCGCTTGAGGCCGACGGGGTTGGAGCCGGAGGCGACGGCCTTGAGCCCCTCGTGGACCAGGGCCTGGGCCAGCACGGTCGCGGTGGTGGTTCCGTCACCGGCGACGTCATTGGTCTTGGTGGCGACCTCCTTGGCGAGCTGGGCGCCGAGGTTCTCGTAGGGGTCGGAGAGCTCCACCTCGCGGGCGACGGTCACGCCGTCGTTGGTGATGGTGGGGGCGCCGAACTTCTTGTCGAGCACGACATAGCGGCCCTTCGGGCCGAGGGTCACCTTGACGGTGTTGGCGAGGACGTCGACGCCACGCTCGAGCGAGCGGCGGGCCTCCTCGTCGAACTGCAGGATCTTGGGCATTCAAATACTCCTGTGGAGTGGAAGAACTGATGTGGTTCGCGCGCGGCCAGCACGGTGGCTGGCCGCGCGCGAGGAGTTGTCCTTACTCGGATCGCAGCGAGCCTGCGAGCGGTGCGCGATCCGAGCGCGGGGTTCGATCTGGAGCTCGCTCCAGAGTCGCTCGAGGGGGTCTGCTCCCCCTCGCGATCACTTCTGGACGATGGCGAGGATGTCGCGGGCGTTCAGGAGCAGGTACTCCTGGCCGTCGTACTTGACCTCGGTGCCGCCGTACTTGCTGAAGACGACGACGTCACCCTCGGCGACGTCGAGCGGGACGCGCTTGCCCTGGTCGTCGAAGCGGCCGGGGCCGGTGGCGACGACCTTGCCCTCCTGGGGCTTCTCCTTGGCGGTGTCGGGGATCACCAGGCCCGAGGCGGTGGTCTGCTCTGCTTCCAGCGGCTGGACGAGGACGCGGTCCTCGAGCGGCTTGATCGTGGTTGCCACGTCAAACCCCTTTCTGACTAGTACGCCGATGATTCGGCGAGGATCTTCAAGGTCATGGCAGCCGGGGCGTCGTCGCGGGTGCCGCCGACGGCTGTTTGGCACTCAACACCGTCGAGTGCCAAGAAACACGTTATCCCTGTGCTGGCACTCGATCAAGCCGAGTGCCAGCAGTTCAGGGGGTGAGTCGCTTACAGGCCAGCACGCGGGTGCCGTCGACGGTCGGCGTGATCACCAGCGTGGCCTGGTTGGGACCCTTGGGCTGCAACTGCTTGCGCAGCTGTGCCGGGTCGACGTCGACGGCCCGCTTCTTGATCTCCAGGGTGCCGACGCGATGCTCCCGCACCCACGCCTTGAGCACCTTCGGATTGAAGGGGAGCTCGTCGAGCACCTCGAAGCAGGTGGCTCCGGGATGGGTGACCGGTTCGTCGCTGGACAGGTAGGCCACCTCGGCGTCGAGCAGCCAGGTGCCCTCGGACAGGGCATCGAGGGCACCGGCGCGGGTGACGGCACCATTGGCCTCGATCAGGTGGCGACCGGGGGCGGCGACGTCGAGCTCCCGGCCGGCGGCCTCCACCCGCAAGCCCTGCGGGAGCAACAGAGCGGCCCGCCCGGCCTTGGCCTGCGGGGTCTTCCACAGGGAGCACTCGACGACGTCGTGGCCGTCGGCCATCCACAGCGCCTCGACCTCGCCGGGCACGAGGTTGCGTGGCACGCCCGGCCCCAGCTTGACTACGGTGGAGTGCCGCCCCGCCAGCAGGTCCATGACGAAGGCCCACGGCGGCGTGAAGGCCGCCACGTCCCAGGTACGGCCGCGCTCGGTACGCCTTGCCGGGTCGACGAAGGCACAGGTCTCCGGCCCCGCCCCGGCCAGCAGCTCGGATGCCAAGGCGACGGCATCGCCTTCGATGACCCTCGCGCCCGACAGGTTCGCCCGTGCATGTTCGGCGGTGACGGGGTCCAGCTCGACGGCCACCACGTCCAGGCCCACCTCGAGGCAGGCCAGGGAGTCGGCACCGATGCCGCAACCCAGGTCGACGACGCGGGTGACGCCCTCCGAACGCAACCTCTCGGCGCGCCAGCGGGAGACCACGGGCCGGGTCGCCTGCTCCAGCCCGTCCGCGGTGAGGAAGAGGGTGCTGGCCTGGTCGCCGAACTTGGTACGGGCCCGACGACGCAGGCTGGCCTGGGCAAGGGCTTCGGCGGCCAGTGCGGGGGCGGCGATGGTACGCAGCCGGCTCGCCGCGGCGAGCGAGGCCGGATCGTCCTCCCGCATCGCCGCCTCCAGTGCCACGGCCCCCTCGGGGGTGTGCAGGCTGCTGTGGGCAGGGGTCACAGGGTGCTCACGCTCCAGCCGGTGGGGCGCCCGTCCTGGTAGGGCAGGCAGCCGTGGAACTGGGTGATGGACTGGTCGAAGACCAGCGGCAGGAAGTGCCGATCCCCCTCCCACATGGGGAGCCGGTCGAGCTCGTCGATCCGTTCCCAGCTGAGGCTCCCTTCCTCATTGTTGCCGGGAACCTCGCCGGTGAAGGAGTCGACGACGAAGATGAATCCGAAGTGGTCCTCGCCCTTGCGGCCGAAGCCGGGCCAGCTGACCGTCCCGCGCAGCCTGAGGGCGTCGACCTCGATACCGGCCTCCTCGCGCAGCTCGCGTCGCACACAGGCCACCACGTCCTCGTCGCGTTCCACCTTGCCGCCCAGACCGTTGTACTTGCCCAACTGCTCATCGCCGGGGCGGGCGGTGCGATGCACCATCAACACCCGCTCCCCGTCGGGATGCAGGACGAAGGCGAGGGTCGTCAGGATCGGGGTCAGCGGCATGCGACGAGCCTACCGGGAGGCGCGTTGACAGGTGCGGAGGAAATGGTCAAGCCGAATTCCCCGGTGCGGGAATTGGGATTGAATGCAGTGCACCCGACGATCTGAGGATGCCCGATGGAGCGGACCGCCAAGAGTCCCACGAATGAGTGTCACCCGTTCACGTGACATCCTGGGATCGAGCTGAGAAAAGCTTCCTGACTAGGCGCTGAAGAGGTTGACGTGCGAACCACATGGCCAAAGTGGGGACGAAATTCACCACTCCGCAGCCGGAACTGTATTCCTGAAAGAGAATTGACAGAAATTCTGGCTAGCCTCAGGATCGTCCACCACGGGCACTCACCCACTCCCTCGATCCAGAAGCATCCATGAAGCGTTCCATCCTCGTCGTCCCGGCCCTCGGCGCCGCCCTGCTGGCCCCGGCGCTGCCCGCCGTCGCCGCCCCCGCCCCGGCACCCGCCAGCCAGACCAGCGCCGCGCTGCAGGAGGCCGAGCAGTCGCTGGCGCTGGTCGACGCCCGCATCGCCGAGCTGTGTGGCCTACAGCAGACCAACAACCGCATCCCCGAGGTGCAAAAACCCGAGGTGGACTACCGCACCGAGATCCGTGACCTGCTCAAGACCGCCTTCGAGTTGCGCGGCACCATCAAGGCGATCGTCGCCGGCCGCGTGCCCGCCTTCGACATGGCCACCGTCAAGCCCCGCGTCGAGCTCTTCCTGCTCACCTCCAGGACGATCCACCGCGCCACCACCGAGCTCACCACCAAGGTGGACACCACCCACATCGAGCTCGGCTTCTGCATCACCCTCGCCGTGCTGCGCCTGATCAACCCCACCGCCACCGTGGAGATGATCAACGAGAGCAAGCAGGACGTCCAGGCCACCTTCGATCGCGTCTCCACCTACCCCGACCTGCAGCCCACCGACCGCGCCACCATCTACGTCAAGAACGCCCTCAACACCAAGATCTGGGAGATCCGCATCAGCCGCGACCGCAACCTGCTGGTCAAGAACCCCGCGGGCTACCGCCAGGTGAACCGCCAGCTCACCCACGCCGTGGGTGTCTGGTTCGACGCCGGCGCCACCGTCGCCGAGGTGCAGGCCGAGATCGCCGCGCTGGAGGGCGTCCACGGCAAGGCCCTGACGGCCTGAGCCCTGCCGCACCGAGCGCCAAGAATTCCTTGAGAATTCGGGGCATCATCTGACGACCGACCTGCCGCGGGTGGACCGTAAGGCTGTCGGAATCCTCGATGACGAAGGATTCCGGCAGCCCTCGCTCCCCCGTCCCAAAAAGGTCCTTCCATGCGCACTCGTGCCCTGGCCGTCCTGGCCGCACCCGCCCTGGCCCTGGCCACCACCGTCCCGGCCCAGGCCAGCTGGGTTCCCGTCACCCCCAAGGACGGTGGCAGCGTCCAGGCCCAGGCCGTCTCCTTCAAGAACCACCCCGGCTCCTCGCCGATGAAGCAGGTGCGCTCCAGCCTCCTGAGCTGTCGGGGCACCGTCATCAGCAGGACCGTCGTCAAGGACGGGGGCAAGCCGGCCGGTGAGCTGACCGTCTACGCCCAGCCGGCCCGCAACACCACCGCGGTGGCCTGCTTCAAGCACGTCGGCACCACCAAGGGAAAGCGACTGCCCACGAGCGTCGCGCTGGTCTCGGCCAAGGGCCCCACGGCCAAGCCTGCGGTCGAGGTGGTGGCCAGCGGCAACTTCGTCAGCTACGCCGGCCCGGTGGGCATCAGCAATGTGAAGGGCGCCTGCGTGCAGGCAGCCGGCGTCATCAAGGTGGGCAAGAAGGCAGTGCTGGCACAGTCGCCGGTGCTGTGCGACCGATGAGCGCCTGAGCACGAGCAACGACGAGGGGGAGGCCGTGACGGCCTCCCCCTCAGTCCTTACAGACGGCGATCAGCCCTTGCTGGCGATCTGGGCCCCCTCGACCAGGGCGTCGAGCTTGGCCCACGCGATGTCGGGGTGGATCCGCCCGCCCAGGCCACAGTCGGTGGAGGCGATCACGTTCTGATCCCCCACCAGGTCTGCGAAGCGACCGATCCGCTGCGCCACCAGCCGCGGGTGCTCGACGATGTTGGTGTGGTGGGTGACCACACCGGGCAGCAGCACCTTGCCCTCGGGCAGCGCGACATCCTTCCACACCTGCCACTCGTGCTCGTGCCGGGAACCCGCCGCCTCGAAGGTGTAGTACTTCGCGTTGATGGTGAGCATCAGCTCCGCGAGCTCCGCCATCGGGAAGTCGGTGGTGTGCGGGCCATTCCACGATCCCCAGCACAGGTGGAAGCGCACCTGCTCGGCCGGGATCCCCTCCAACGCCGTGTTCAGGGCCGCGACGCGCTTGGCGGTGAAGGCCAGGTAGTCCTCGACGCTCGGCTCGGGATCGATCTGGTCGAAGTTCTCGGCAATCGACGGGTCGTCCACCTGCACGACCAGCCCGGCATCAGTGATCGCCTTGTACTCCTGGTGCAGCACCCGCGCCCAGGCGTCCATGAACTCCTCGTCGTCGGCGTGGTGCGAGGAGCCGATCCGGCTGGCGGCGCCGGGGGCGATCGCGCACAGGAAGCCGTCGGTGGCCCCGGCGGCCTCCATCGCGTGGCGCAGGTTGCTGACGTCGGCGGCCACGGCCTGCTGGCCGATGTAGTCGATCTCGGCGACGGCCTGCGGACGTTGGCGGGTGGTGGGGTGCACGGCCGAGGCGTCGTCGTAGACGGCCCGGAAGATCTGGCGGTCGCGACGGTCGTTCATGCCGGTGAGCACGATGCCATCGGCGCCGGACTTGGCCACGCGCGTGTCCCAGACGTTGTCGGGCCGCAGTTCCAGGCCACTCGTGCGGTCGAAGGAGTAGGTCCACCAGCTGCCGAAGTCCTGGCTCTGCGTGGTGGCGTGGCCGTACTCACCGTCATTGACGACGTCGATGCCGATGCTGCGCTGCTTCGCCACGACCTCGTCGACGGCGTCGGTGAGTTGCTCGGCAAATCCCGTGGGGTCGTCCATGCGCATCGCATTGGCCTTCAGCAGCGCCCCGGTACGGGGCAGGGAGCCGACGTGGGTGGTGCGGATGGACATGGCTGGCCTTTCTTTCGATGAATTGCCAGCCTATCGATCATCCAAGGGGTGGACGGAAGCGTCCCACCTGCCGGGGCTCGGCCAACCCCGTCCACAAACCACACTGAGAGGAGGCCTCAGTGCCGCATCTGCACCATCGGCCACCCAGAATGTGGTTTGTGGACGGCCTGGCTTGGTCACCGCCGGCCACCCACCCCGGCTCAGGCGAGCCCGACGCGATGCGCCCAGACCACCAGCTGCACCCGGTCGCGCAGCCCCAGCCGGGTGCAGATGCGTCCCAGGTGGCTCTTCACCGTGCTCACCTCGATGTGCAGGCGCGCGGCCAGCTCGGCATTGTTCAGGCCCTCGGCCAGGGCGGCCACGAGTTCCCGCTCACGCAGGGTCAGCTGCGCGACGGCACCCGTGTCCACGGGTGGCCGGCGTCGGGCGAACTCGGCGATGACCCGTCGGGTCATGCGCGGCGAGACCAGCGCCTCCCCCTGGGCCGCGACCCGCACGGCCTCGACCAGTTCCGACGGCTCGCAGTCCTTGAGCATGAAGCCCGCAGCTCCCGCCTCGAGGGCGCCGAAGAGGTACTCGTCCAGGTCGAAGGTGGTTACGACGACCACGGCTGGGCCGTCGGGAGCGCCGGTGAGTTCGCGGGTGGCGGCCAGCCCGTCGCCGCCCGGCATCCGCACGTCCATCAGCACCACGTCGGGCCGCAACTCCCGCGAACGGAGCACGGCCTCGGGTCCGGAGCCGGCCTCCCCCACCACCTCGATGCCGTGCTCGTCGGCCAGGAACCAGGACAGGCCTCGGCGGACCATCGGCTGGTCGTCGACCACCAGGACCCGGATCATCCTTCGACCTCACCGTCGGTCTCGACCTCGGACGGGGAGACCGGCTCGTCGAGACCCAGCTCGGCGAGCACCCGCCAGCCGCGTCCGTGCGGCCCGGCTTCCAGCCCCCCGCCGAGCAGTTCGGCTCGTTGCCGCATGCCGAGGATTCCCCTCCCGCTGCCCTCGAAGTCCTCGGGCAGCATCGAGGATGCTCCGTTGACCACCTGCACCCACAGGCTGCGCTCCTGCTGCCAGATGTCGATGGTGACCGGTGCCCGGGTTGCGTGGCGGTGGGCATTGGTGAGCGACTCCTGGACGATCCGGTAGGCGGCCAGCGACACGGCCGGCGGCACCTCGTCCGAGTCGATGCTGAGCAGGATGTCGGGATTCACCCGGCGGGCATGCTCCACGAGGGCGGGGATCTCGTCCAGCGTGGGTTGTGGCACCAGGGGTGCGTCCTCGTCGGGATGGCGCAGCACGTCGACCATCTGGCGCAGGCTGGACTGGGCCGCCTGGGTCTGTTCGACGACGCCGTCGATGAGTTCCCCGACGGCCTCGGGACGCTGGGCACCGGCCTTCCGTGCGGCCTTGGCACCGATCACGGCGGCTGTGGTGTGGTGGGCGGCCAGGTCGTGCAGCTCCCGGGCGAGCCCCTCGCGGTCGGTGCGCAGCGCCTCGGCCAGGCGACGATCGGCCTCGGCCGCGGCAGCCTCGGCGACCCTGACCGTCTCCTCCGCCTCCCGCAGCTGGTGGCGCACGACGGCCCCGGCGACGATCGGCAGCAGGGTCCACGTGACCTGGCCGGGGACGGACTGGAGGAACATTCGTCCCCAGCTGCCGAGGGTGGCCTCCACCTCGCCGGTCTCTCCGGACTGGTCGAGCATCTGGCGATAGCCCCACACCTGCGCGCCAGCGGTGAGCAGTGCCACGAGCACGCCGAGCGACAGCGCCAGCCGCGCCGGAGCCCTGCGTCCCAGGTGGTAGCCGGCCACCGTCACCAGGGCCCCGCTGACCATCCCCCAGCTGTCGGGGCGGGAACTGAGCCCCACCATCACTGCCTGCAGCAGGAGGTAGCAGACCACCGGCCAACCTTTTGTGGCGAGGAAGAGCACCAGCAGCCCGGCCGCGACGGGCAGGGCGGGCCATGCCGCGCGGACGACGTCGGGGCCTGCGCTCATCTGCGCCAGACCGGAGACGATCCCCCACAGCCAGGCCAGGACCGCGGCCCAGCCGATGGGCGACAGCAGGGAGCGCAGGGGGCGTCGAGTGGTCATGGGCCAATCCTGTCCCTGCACGGGTTCTGTTGGCATCCGCCCCGGGCACGAAGACGGCTTGCCACTTTCGTTGCAATTGCATTGTCACGCAACCTAGTTAGTCGTACCATCTAGCCATGGACGAGGGATGGCCGACCGAATGGTTGCGCGGAGTGCTGGAGCTCTGCGTGCTGCGCATCCTGTCCGAGGGCCCCACCTACGGCTATGCCATCGCGACCCGCCTGGAGGAGATCGGGCTGGGCACCGTCAAGGGCGGCACCCTCTACCCGCTGCTGGCCCGGCTCGAGGAGGCCGGACGCGTCGAGACCGAGTGGAAGGTCGGTTCTCGCGGACCCGGCCGCAAGTACTTCCGCCTCACCATGGCCGGCGAGATCCACCTGGCCCGCGAGGCAGACCGGTGGGACCGCTTCAGCCGGCTCACCCACGGCTTCATCTGCGGCACCCAGCCCGACGAGGAGGAGCGATGAGCACCCCGAACTGGCAGTCCGACTTCGAGGAACTCGACTGGAGCAGGCACCTCGCCACCGAGATGCACTTCCGCGGAGCGACGGACGAGCACGTGAAAGATGCCCTGGCCACCGCCGAGGCCCACTGCCGCGACAGCGGCCAACCCCCGGAAGTCGCCATGGGAGACCCGGTGGAGACCGCCACCGACCTGGTGGGGCGACGCACCGCTCCCCTCACCCATGCCCTGCGGGAGAACCTTCCCCTGGCGCTCTCGGTGGCTGGCTGGCTGATCGTCATCAACCTGCTCGGACGCCCGATGACCGACCGGGTCCATCCCACATGGTTCACGCTGCCACTGCTGCTGGCGCTCTGGCTGCTCACGCCCATCACGGAGGCGCTCCTGATGCGCCTGTTCCCCCGCACCAGCGCGAATGGCCTGGGCTGCGCGGCCTCGCTCGCCGTCGTCGCTGTGGTGCTGTCGGCAGCCCACTACCTCGACGGGGTGGACACGCCCCGAGTTGACCTGCCCGTCTGGTCCGGCTGGGCCGTGGCAGGCGCCTGCCTGACCGGCTGGCTCGTCCTGTGGTTGCGGCGCAGACGACGCAAGGACGCCGAAGCCCGACGACTGACCATCCAGAAGGAGCCACGATGACCTTCGTCTACGCGGAGTCCTGGAAGAACCTCTTCGTCGACGAGATGCGACGCCGCGGGGCCAGCGGACGCGAGGTGGGTGAGGCCTGGGCGACGATCGAGGTCCACTGCACCGAGACCGGGCAGAGCGCCACCGAGGCCTTCGGTGACCCGGTGGACTATGCCGCAGCCCTGATGCAGGAGCCGCGCAATCCCCTGCACCTGGCCCCACCGATGCTGGCCATCATGCTGGCCGTCCTGGCCTGCATGATGTGTGTGGAACTGCCATGGCGCTGGGGCAGCCAGTCGGTGCAGGTGGGCGCGGGCAGTATCGCGGTGCCCTTCGGCATGCTGCTCTTCGTGGCTGCGCTCCTGTCGGCCCAACGCCTGCAGTACCGACGACCCGGGTGGGGTTTTCTGCTGTGGATGGCCGTCTTCATGGTCTGGAACCAGATTCACCAGGCACTGGACGACTGGCTGACCCCGGTCTTCACCGCCCCCGCCTGGAGCCTCTGGCTGCTCTGCCTTGCGACGGCCACAGCGGGTGTCCTGTTCGCCCGGCGTGCCATTCGTGACCGCATCATCGACCCCGTCACCGGCACCACCTGGGCCATGACACCCACCTGGGTCTGGCGCGTCTTGGCGGCCTGCCCCCTACTCGTCCCCGCCTTCGTCCTCGCAATGCGCGCCCTCTCGGAGAGGAACTGACCATGACCGAGTTAACCTTCACCTCCGACTCCACTCCGATGGACTGGGAGACCGCCTTCAGCGAGGCGATGCGCCAGCGCGGCGCGAACGGACGTGAGATCGGCGAGGCGCTCGCCACAGTCCGGGAGCACTGCCGCGATGCGAACACGCTGCCTCACAGCGCCTTCGGCCCTGCTGCACGCTACGCGGAAGACCTCCGGCCCGACCCTCTGACGATTCGCGAGCATGTCAGGCTCCTGCTCCCCACGATGACTACGGTCGGCGCCTACTTCATGGTCATGTTGATGCCAAAATCCCCGCTGACCAGCCCCGTGACAGTCAACTGGCCCTCGGTCGGCATGGTCGTGGTCTTCGTCGCCTTCGCCCTCCTGGCGCAACGAGTCGAACCGCGTCGCTGGGTGCTGGCACTCGCCCTGGCCGACTTCCTGCTGCTCATGGCCCTCATCTTCGCCCCCACCGCCTGGCTGGTTCCGGTGGCGACGGTGCCTGCCTGGTCCCTCTGGCTGGTGGCCACGAGCCTCACCATTCTGGGACTGGTGCTCGGGCTCCGCCTGGTGCTGGACCGCCCCAAGGATCCAGTGACCGGCCGGCCGATTCGCCAGACCACTTTCTGGATGACCCCGTGGGTGCCGCTGCTCTTCTCGCTGCTGGCACTTCTGGGCATCGCCATGAGGATCTTTGACCACTGATCCCGGCGGCCCTGCGCCGCAAGGAGAGGAACTGACCATGACCGAGTTGGACCGGCGATGAAGATGTCAGAGCTGGAGACCTGGGAGGCGCGGTTCGCCCGTGAGCTGAGCCTGCGCGGAGCCCCCGGACGCGAAGTCGGCGAGGCACTGGAAACGGTGCGGTCCCACTGCCGCGACGCCAGGGTGCATCCCGACACTGCCTTCGGCTCGTCCGTGGCCTATGCGCGGCAGCTGCGGCCCGGGCCGCTGCGTGCCCGCCGGGTGGGCCGGCTGCTCCTGGGGTGTGGTGCCGTCAGTGCCCTGGCGCTGCTGAATGCCCTGGGCCCGGACGTGGCATGGACGTCGCCGGTCACCGTGACTCTGGGTGGGATCGTGGTGGGTCTGAGCGTGCTCGCCCTGCTCCTCGGGACGGTACTGGTGCTGGACCGTCGCGAATCAGCCACCAGCCGCCTGTGGCTGTGGGTGCTTGCGATAGTGGCCGTCGGCGCCGTGCTCTACTGGCTGATGACCGCGCTCCAGCAACCCATCACCCACGTGACCGCAGGCACCATCTGGGGCGCTGCGGCCTTCCTGCTGGCGGCGGGATCACTGGCCCGCCTCGCCGAGCACCGCGATCGCCCCCGTGACCCGATCACCGCCGAGGTGGTCGACGGTCACGAGTCGGTCACGCTGGTGGACCTCCTGCTACCGACCCTGGTGGCCCTGCGGCTGCTGGTGGCCCTGGCACGGATGCTGTAACAGCCCCTGACCGGCACGGCCTTCCCGACGACCGCTGCAGGCGTCCACAAACCACACTGTGAGCGGGCGTTGGTGCAGCATCTGCACCAAGACCTGCCCACGATGTGGTTTCTGGATGGGCCTTCGGCTACAGCCGCCCCAGGGATCCCAGAGCAGGGCTCAGACGAGCCTCGCGGCCAGCCAGCCGCGCACGGAATTGAGCACCGCGAGCCCGTCGGCGCCACACAGATCGGCCCAGGTCAGACTGTGCTCGGTCAGCTTCCCCTGGCGCAGGAGCCCGGCGCGCAGCACCCCGGGCAGGCACCCGTCCTTGACCGGCGGGGTGAGCCACCGTCCGTCGACCAGCACCGCCACGGTGAAGATCGACGTCTCGGTCACCTGCCCACGCTCATTGAGGAAGACCACATCGTCCACGTCCGGACGGCGCAGCCGTGCCTGGTCGAGCACCCGTCGATGGGTCGTCTTCCACCGGCGCCACGGATCGCTGCTGCGCACCCGACGGTCAGCCAGTGCCAGCCTCACCAACCCCAGCTCGGGAACGGCCCGCGAGGTCACCTCGATGCCGTCGGCACCGACGGAGAGCCGCACCGCGCCATGCCCCGAATCCGGGCTGGCCCCCAACAGCGCCTCCCGCAGGTCATCCTCGGTCCACGGCAGGCCCAGCTCCGCGCAGGTGCGGGCCCCGCGGGCCAGGTGCTCGTCGATCAGCGGGTAGTCGCCATCCACCCGGCCGAGCGTCTCCAACACCCGCACAGGTTCGACGGGCACCGAGTCCAGCACCCGGCTCTTGACGAGCAGCTCCTGCCACTCCGACGACGGCTCGGAACTCCACGTGATGCCGCCACCGGCCCCATAGCGCACCGTGCCCCGGCGCTTGTCGATGGCGGCGGTACGGATCGCGACATTGAGGGTGGCGGAGTCCGCATCGAGGATGCCGATGCTGCCGCAGTAGATACCCCTGGGGCCGGCCTCCAACTCGTCGATCGCCTGCATCGCGGCCAGTTTCGGGGCGCCGGTGATGGAGCCGCACGGGAACAGTGCGGTCAGCACGTCGACCGGGCCGAGCCCCTGCCCGAGCTCTCCCTCGATCCGGCTGACCAGCTGCCACACGCTCGGGTAGCGCTCGGCGCGGCACAGGTCCGTCACCGCCACGCTGCCGGTGGTGCAGACCTTGGCGAGGTCATTGCGCAGCAGGTCGACGATCATCACGTTCTCGGCGACGTCCTTGGCGCTGCCGAGCAGGGCCGAGCGGGCCTCGCGGTCTGTGGTGGCATCGGCGGATGTGGGCGCGGTTCCCTTCATGGGTTCGCAGGCCAGGCGCCCGTCCTGCAGGCGCACCATCAGCTCGGGGCTGGCGCTGGCGACGGCGAACTCGTCGGTCTCGATGAAGCAGCACCAGGCCGACTGCTGTGCCTCGGCGAGGTCTCGGTACAGGCCAAGCGGCGCACCGGCGAAGTTGTTGTGGAGCTGCGTGGTGAGGTTGGCCTGGTAGAAGTCGCCGGCCGCGATGCGCTGGCGGACCGCTTCGACATCGGCCTCGTGGCGCGCCTGGTCCGCGGCGGCTTCCCAGGGGGCGCCGACGTGGTACATCACCTCGGCGGGCTCCGGCCAGTCGAGGGGCTGGTTCACCAGACCGTCGGGCAGTACCGCGAACCAGCCGAGCTGCACCGACTCGTCGCGTTGGCGCCAGCGGGTGCCGTCGGGCTGGGCGACGAGCACCTGTCCGGCCTCGTAGGACAGGAAGCCGGCCAGGGTGTTGCCGCCTGCGAGCCGGGAGCGCACCGTCTGGAGCAGGGCTTCCACCTCGTCAGGGGTGTCGGCCCTCAGCACCTCGGCCTGCCCGGCGAAGGATCGGCTGGTGCCTGCGACGAGGTCGTCGAAGCGTAGGCGAATGTGCTGGCTCACACCAGGATCGTGGAGATCGGCAGCCCGGAGTTGGCGCCGATCTCCATGCTGGACGGCTTGGCGCCCTTGGTGACCAGCTCGGCGCCCAGCACGGCGATCATGGCGCCGTTGTCGGTGCACAGGGCCGGGCGGGGGCGACGAAGCTCCACCCCTGCTGCGGCCATCCGCTCCTCCAGCAGGGTGCGCAGCCGCGAGTTGGCGGCCACGCCACCGCCGATCAGGAAGTGCTCCAGGCCGTGGTGCTCGCACAGGTCGACGGCCTTGGCGGTGAGCACGTCGCACACCGCCTCCTGGAAGCTGGCGGCCACGTCGTTGAGCGGCACGTCGAGGGCGTCGCGTTCGCGGGTCTCCACCCACCGGCTGACGGCCGTCTTGAGGCCGCTGAAGGAGTAGTCGAAGCGGTGCTTCTCGAGGTCCTTCCTGGTGGTGAGGCCGCGCGGGAAGCGGATCGCCTTCGGGTCGCCCTGCTGGGCAGCCTTGTCGATGACCGGCCCGCCCGGGTAGGGCAGGCCCAGCACGCGGGCAACCTTGTCATAGGCCTCGCCGGCGGCGTCGTCGATGGTGCCACCCACCTGCACGATGTCGGTGGCGATGTCGTTGACCACCAGCAGTTCGGTGTGGCCGCCCGAGACGAGCAGCGCCCCGGCCGGGGTGGGCAGCGATCCGTGGTCGAGCAGGTCGACGGCGACGTGGCCGGCCAGGTGGTTGACGCCGTAGAGCGGCTTGTTGGCATAGGCGGCAAGCGCCTTGGCCGAGGCCAGACCCACCACCAGGGCGCCCATCAGGCCGGGCCCGGCGGTGACGGCGATCCCGTCGATCTCGGACAGGTCGACGTCGGCGGTGGCCAGGGCGCGTTCCAGCGCCGGCACCATCGCCTCCAGGTGGGCGCGGGAGGCCACCTCGGGCACCACGCCGCCGAAGCGCACGTGCTGCTCCACCGAGCTGGCCACCTCATTGGCCAGCAGCTCGTGGCCCCGCACGATGCCGACACCGGTCTCGTCGCAGGAGCTCTCGATGCCCAGGATCAACGGTTCACTCATCACTCCACCTGTCCTCTTGCCGGGTGCCGTCCTCGTGGCCCAGTGACGCCTCCATCACCAGGGCGTGCACGGAGGGCCCGTAGTAGTCCTCACGCCGCGCGATCAGCTCGAAACCGTTGGCCTCGTAGAGCGCCAGCGCGGCCTCGTTGTCCTCGCGCACCTCGAGCAGCATGCGCTGGGCGCCGACGGCCTGGGCCCATTCCATGCCGGCGCGCATCATCTGCCCGGCGGTGCCCTCGCCGCGACGTTCCCTGGCCACCATGATGCGGTGCAGGTCTGCGGTGTCGAGGACGCACTGGAAGGTGGCGGCGGCCATCACCCGGTCGTCGGCATCGCGCGCGGTGATGACCAGGCGGTCGTCGGCGGCGATCTCGTCCAGCCAGGCCTGGCGCCCCCAACGCTCCCACGGGCTGAAGGCGCCGGCCTCCAGTTCCAGCAGGGCGTCGACGTCGGCCTCCCGGGCCGCGCCGAAGATCATGGTCGGCCCTCGCCTGCGTGCGGGGTGGAGCCGAGCGGCTTGAGGGTGAGGCGCCGCTCGTGGGAGCCGATCAGGGTCGACTTTCGGGTGGTGGGCGCCACCGCGTCGGGCTTGCGCAGGTACATCGCGTCGCTGCCGGCGTCGGGCAGTTCGGCCCAGTGGGCGGCCATCACGCCGGCGTCCAGCGTGGTGGGTCCGGTGGCCTCGAAGAGTTCGGGGAAGGCATTGCTGCCGGGCCCGGCGACGGGAAGGCCGGCCGGGAGGCTCTCGGGTCCGCCGACGTTCGGGCCGTCCAGGCGTGTGCCAGCGGCGTCGTAGCGGGCCCAGTAGAGCTCCTTGCGACGGGCGTCGGAGGCGATCACGAACTCACCCTCGGGGGCATGCTCGGAATCGACCCACTGGCGGGCGACGACGTCGAGGCTGCACAGGCCGTGCATCGTCGAGCCCGCGAGCGAGGCGATGGTGTGGCCGGTGACGATCCCGACGCGCAGCCCCGTGAAGGGCCCCGGGCCGAGTCCGACGGCCACCTCGGTGATGTCGCTGACGGCGATGCCCTGGGCGGCACACAGTGCGCTGATGGCCGGCATCAGCTTCTCGGCGTGCCCGCGGCGGTCGGCGACCAGGTCGGTGGCCGCCACTTGGCCGTCGTGGGCCAGGGCGATGCAGATGTCGGTGGAGGTGTCCACCGCAAGGGTCCAGCTCATCCTTCGTCCTCCTGCTCGGCCAGCTGGTGCAGGTCGATGCCCTGCCAGCGCTCCCCCATGCCCTGCAAGAAGACCTGCCGGGTCTCGTCGTCGGGGTCGAGGCTTCGTCTGATGTCGATCTGCAGCACGGAACTGGACAGTCCTTCGGCCAGGCCGGCGCCCCATTCCACCAGGGTGACGGCCTCGGGCAGGGTCTGGTCCAGGTCGAGGTCGAAGAGCTCGGTCTCCGATCCCAGCCGGTAGGCGTCGACGTGCACCAGGTCGGGGCCCTCGCCCAGGTTGTGGTGCACCCGGCTGAGCACGAAGGTCGGCGAGATCACCGGCCCCTCCACCCCCAGCCCGGCACCGATGCCCTGGGTCAGCGTGGTCTTGCCGGCCCCCAGGTCTCCGGAGGCGACGACCACGTCACCGGCGCGCAGCAGCAGCGCGAGACGTCGTCCCAGGTCCTGCATGGCCTCGCCGGTGGAGACCTCGATGATCGCGGGCAGTTCGATGCCCATCACCCAGCCCTGGTCGGTCAGGCCGACCTGGCTGAAGCCGTGCTCGACCCACCAGCGGCGGGTCTCGGGAAATTCCTTGCGACACAGCAATTCGACGCACCGCACGCCCAGCTCACCGAAGACATCCCCGGCGCCGCGCACCATCTGCGCGGCCACCCCGCGGGTGCGGGCCGAGGGCCGCACGCTCACCCGGTGCAGCCGCCCCACCGGGCCGTCGATGCTGGTCAGCAGGCAGCCGATCACCTGGCCGTCGCGCAGGGCGAGGATGCCGGGTGCCTGGCGCAGGCGCTGTTCGATGTCCGCGACCGTGTCCGACAATGCCGCGGCCGGCGGGTCCACCGCCGGCCGGGCACCGAAGGCCTCGTGGATGACCTGCAGCATCGCCGGGGCGTCGGACGCCTCGGCCACGCGCAGTTCGACCTTCTCAGATTCGTTCACGTCGTCCCACTGTAGTCATCGTGCTGGTCATTCGGCGGGCTTGAGCGCCCGCCGGACAGGGCTCAGCGCTCGCGGCGCCATCCCTCGCCACCGCGACCGCCACGGTCACGGTCACCGCCGCCGAAGCGACGTCCACCACCGCCCTGGCCGCGGTCGCCGCCGAAGCGACGTCCGCCGCCACCCTGGCCGCGGTAGCCACCACGGCCACCGCCGCCCTGGCGCGGCCCCTTGGCCTGTCGGCGGGGGGCGATCAGGCGCTCGTACTCGGCCTCCTCGATGGGGGCACTGTCGGGCGTGCGGGCGCCGGTCAGCTCGGAGAGCAGATCATCACCGGGGCGCACCTGCACGGGCTGCACCTTGACGCCGGCCTGGCCGGTGAGGCGAGCCATCGACTTGCGCTGGTGCGGCAGCACGATGGAGGCGACGACGCCCTTCTGGCCGGCGCGCGCGGTGCGGCCCGCACGGTGCAGGTAGTCCTTGGAGCTCATCGGCGGGTCGATCTCGAGCACCAGGGTGACGTCGTCGACGTGGATGCCGCGGGCGGCGACGTCGGTGGCCACCAGGACCGGGACGGTGCCGTCCTTGAAGGCGGCCAGGATGCGGGTGCGCGCACCCTGGGTGAGGCCACCGTGCAGCGCACCGGCCATCACGCCGGCCTGGCGCAGCTGCTCGGCGACGCGGTTGGTGCCCATCTGGGTGCGGCAGAACAGCACCGAGCGGCCCTCACGATTGGCGACGGCGGCGGTGACGCCGTTCTTGTCGTGCGGCAGCACCTGGAGCAGCACGTGCTCCATGGTGGTGACCGAGGCCTGGCCGGAGTCGACCTCATGCGTGACCGGGTCGTGCAGGTACTTTTTCACGATGCGGTCGACGGCGTGGTCGAGGGTGGCCGAGAAGAGCAGGCGCTGGCCGTCGGCCGGGACCGAGTCCATCAGGGTGGTGACGGCGGGCATGAAACCCAGGTCGGCCATGTGGTCGGCCTCGTCGAGGACGGTGACCATCACCTGGGAGAGGTCGACGGCACCCTGCTCGAGCAGGTCGATCAGGCGGCCGGGGGTGGCCACGACGATGTCGACGCCGCGCTCGAAGGCGCGCAGCTGCGGGCCGTAGCCCATGCCGCCGGCGATCAGGGTGAGGTCGAGGCGCAGGGTCTTGGCCAGCGGGGCCAGCACGTCGGCGCACTGCAGGGCCAGCTCGCGGGTCGGCACCAGCACCAGGGCGCGCGGGGCGCCACCGGCCGGGTCGGCCTGGGAGAGGCGGGTCAGCATCGGCAGGCCGAAGCCCAGCGTCTTGCCCGAACCGGTCTGGCCACGGCCGAGCACGTCGCGTCCGGTGATGGCGTCGGGGATGGTGGCGGCCTGGATCGGGAAGGGGGCGGTGATGCCCTGCTTGTCGAGGGCAGCCACCAGCATCTTCGGCACGCCCAGGGCGGCGAAGCCCTCGGCCACGTCGACGCCGGAGTCGTCGATCTCGCCGAGGTCGGTCGCCTCCCAGCTCATCTGGTCCAGGTTCTCGGCCATCGGACGGTCCTCGCGCGGGAAGTCGCGGCGACGGTCGTCGCGGCCGTGGCTGCGCTCCTCGCGGCCACGATTCTCGTCACGGCCCCAGGCCGGGCGGCGGGCGCCGCGGTCATCACGGCGCTCGTCACGCCAGGTGCGCTCGTCGGCCGGAACATCGTCGCGGCGGGGGCGGTCGTCGAAGCGTGCGCGGGTGGAGGGGCGCTCGCCCTTCTCCCACGACTTGCGGTCGACGCGGGGCTCCCACTTGGGGCGGGGGGCGTCGTGCACCGGGCGCGAGGCCTTGTGCTCCCTGCGCGGAGCGCGGTCCTCGAATTCACGGCGCGGAGCGCGGTCCTCGAATTCACGGCGCGGACCGCGGTCGTCGAAGTCACGGCGCGGAGCGCGATCCTCAAAAGGCTTGCGGGGGCCACGGTCGTCGAAGGACTTGCGCGGGCCACGAACGTCGAAGTCACGACGCGGACCGCGATCATCGAAGGGCTTGCGGGGACCGCGATCGTCGAAGTCACGACGCGGGCCACGCTCGTCGCGGTTGAAGCTGCGGCTGTCGCGGCGCTCGCCACGGTCATTGCCGAACTGGCCGCGGTCGACGCTGCGCGGGGCGCGGCCGCCGAAGCCGCCCTGGGCGGGGCGCTCCACGCGCTCGAAGTTGCGGCCGCGGGAGTCGGAGGTGCGGGGGGCGTCGCTGCGGTAGCTGCGCTCGGGTCGGTCCTCACCGGAGCGGTAGCCGCGCTCGACGCGGTCGTCATTGCTGCGGTAGCCGCGATCGTCACGGGCGGGGCGCTCCTCGCGGGGCTCCCACTTCTTGCGGGGATTCTTGCCCATGGCGGCGCGCTTGTCGTCGCTCCAGCGGTTCTTGCCAGGCTTGAAACCGGGGGTCTTGGCAGCCTTGCGGCCGTGCGGGGTGGGACGGGGCATGGTGGTACTCACTTCTCTGGGCGCAGGACGCCCGTTGGGGCAGCCTTCACGGCTGGTTCATCTAAGAACCGCGGCGCACCAACATGCACTATCTCTCACGCAGATTGATGGCGGCGGAACATGGCGATCAATGCCATCTGGCATCAGGCGCAGGGGGGCGAATGTGTCGCCTCAACCAAGCTGCAACTGATTCGCTCGCGGGTGACTACCGTGCCGGTGTGGACTCCGGACACGAATCTCCCACAACGCGGTCCACACTACCAGCGATGCACAAGGGGTGACGAATCTCGCTGCCAGCTCGGCCTCAGCTTGGCACCGGGCGACGGCCGGTTCCGGGCCGGGCTGGCCCAGTGCCCACTGTCGCGATGCCCAGCAGCCCCCTGGGCACGCCGAAGAGCACAGGGCACGTCGACGCCTCACCGGGCACGTCGACGCCTCACCGGGCACGTCGACGCCTCACCGGGCACGTCGACGCCTCACCGGGCACGTCGACGCCTCACCGGGCACGTCGACGCCTCACCGGGCACGTGGCGCACCACGTGCCCAGTCACCCTCGGAAGTGCCCAGTGTCGGAAGTGCCCAGTGGATGGGCCGCTGGATGCCCCGGCGAGCAGCCGCCCAATGCCGAGCGGACAAGCCACCCGGCACCCGGTGAACACCGTGTGACGCGCCGGGTGCCCAATCGTCACCAAGGCTTCACCGCTCCCAACCCCTCTGCGTGGCAGGAGCCGGGAGGGGCGTGGTTACCATCGAGGTGTGCGAGTTGCCTTTGCTGCTGAGTCCTTCCTCCCCCAGATCAATGGCGTCACCAATTCCATCCTGCGGATGCTGGAGCACCTCCAGGCCACAGGTCACGAGGCCATGGTCCTGGCCCCCAATGACGGCGGGCGCGTCCCGCGCGAGTACGCAGGCTTCCCCGTCGTCCCGCTGGCCTCGGTCGGGCTGCCCGGCTACAGCGACGTGCGGGTCAACACCGCGCCCCGCTTCGTCATCGAGCGGGCGCTGGCCGACTTCCGCCCCGACGTGGTGCACCTGGCCGCCCCCTTCGCAGTCGGCTACAAGGCGGCGCTGAGCGCGGCCCGGTTGAACATCCCCACGGTGGGCATCTACCAGACCGAGATCGCCACCTACGCCGCCCAGTACGGTTTCCCGGCCCTCGAGCCGGTGCTGTGGTACCGGCTGCGCCAGGCCCATTCGCTGGCCACCCTGAACTTCGCCCCCTCCACCTATGCCCAACGCCAGCTGGAGGAACAGGGCATCCCGCGGGTCGGCATCTGGGCCCGCGGCGTCGACTCGGCCCGTTTCCACCCCAGCCGCCGTGACGAGTCGCTGCGTCGCCAGTGGGCGCCCGAGGGCGAGCGGATCGTCGGCTACATGGGGCGCTTGGCCGCCGAGAAGAGGGTTCAGGACCTCACCGTGATCGCCGACATCCCCGGCATCAAGCTGGTCATCGTCGGCGACGGCCCCAGCCGCCCCGAGCTGGAGGAGAAGCTGCCCGAGGCGATCTTCCTGGGCCTCAAGACCGGCGACGAGCTGCCCCGCTGCCTGGCCTCCTTCGACCTGTTCGTCCACACCGGCGAGCTGGAGACCTTTGGCCAGACGATCCAGGAGGCCAAGGCCTCCGGGCTGCCGGTGGTCGCCCCGCGTCGCGGCGGACCGATCGACCTGGTGGACCCCTCACGCACCGGCTGGCTCTACGAACCGGGCCGTCTGGACCAGCTGCGAGGCCACGTCCTGGACCTGGTGGGTGATGACTTCAAGCGTCGCGCCATGGGCAATCAGGCCCGCGAGTCGGTGGAGTACCGCACCTGGCCCCACATCTGCGAGGAGCTGGTGGGGCACTACCGCACCGCAATCCGCACCGGTGTGACCATCCCCCGCCTGACCAATTCGACCCGATAGCCCAACCGGCACAGTGCCGAGACGACGACAGGGGCCCCGCTGGCAGGCGGGGCCCCTGTCGCTGCGCCCAAGTGCTCACCAGTAGCGGGTGAACTCCCCCACCACGGATGCCACCTCGCGTCCGATTATGTCGGGCGGCCACGGCCCGATGCGACGGGCGGCGGCCATGGCCTGCACCGAGGCGCCGAGCAGGGCCGCGTCGCAGGCGGGAAGTCCGCTGGCCAGCAGGGTGGCGCAGATGCCGGCCAGCACGTCCCCGGAGCCGGCCTGGGCGCTCCAGTACGGGCCGGGCACGGCCAGCAGCACCACCCCCTCGGGCTTGATGACGTACTGGGTGGCGCCCTTGAGCAGCACCACGGAGTTCCAGCGCTCGGCGGCCATCCGCCCGTGGGTCAGCGGGTCCGCCTCGACCACCTCGCGGTCGACGTTCAGCATCCGGGAGAGCTCCCCCGCATGCGGGGTGAGCAGGCAGTTCGGCGGCAGGGTGTCGGGCAGCGTCACCAAGGCGTCGGCGTCGATGACCGCCGGCACCTTGGGGCCGAGGCGGGCGGACAGACGATCGCGGTTGGCCTCGGTCTGGCCCCAGCCGGAACCGAGCAGCCAGGCCTGCACCGCCCCCTCGCCGTGGGTGACCGAGGGCAGCTGGTGGCGCACCAGGCCCGCGGCCTGCTCCGGGCCGACGAAACGGATCATCCCCGCACCGGCGTGGACGGCGCCGATGGTGCCGAGCAGGGCCGCGCCGGGGAAACGGGCCGAGCCGGTGTCGATGCCCACCACTCCGCGGCTGTACTTGTGGCTGGTGGGGCCGGGCAGCGGCCAGCGACGCACGATGTCGCTCTCACTGGCCTGCCACAGCGTCGGCTGCGGCATGGTCAGGCCGATGTCGACGACCTCGACCTCGCCGCAGGCGGTGGCGGCTGGCTTGAGCACGTGGCAGGGCTTGTGGGCGGCGAAGGTGACGGTGCGGGTGGCCCGCAGGCAGTGCTCGGGCAGCACCGCACTGTCGGTCTGCAGGCCGCTGGGGATGTCGACGGCCAGCACCGGCACCCGCAGTGTCTCGACCTCGGCGGCGAAGGTGGCCAGCACCTGGTCCAGCCCCAGCCGTCCGCTCAGCCCGTAGACGGCGTCGATCACCAGCGCGGTCTGTGGCAGCTGCCGGGCGGCCTCGATGGCGTCGATGATGGTGCAGCCGGCGGTGATGGCGGCTGCCATGCCGGCCTCGTGCACCTGTTCGGTGACGGGCCAGACGGTGACCGACAGGTCGGCCGCGGCCAGGTCGGCGGCGGCGAACAGGCCGTCGCCGCCATTGTTGCCGGCGCCGACCACCACCAGCACCGACTGGGAGCTGGCGGGGGCGTCGTCGCCGAGCATCTCCTGCGCGCTGCGGGAGACACCCTGGGCGGCGCGGCGCATCAGGTCGACTTCGGGCCGGGCGGCGAAGAAGGCCTCCTCGGCATCGCGGATCTCCTGGGCGGTGTGGACGGGGATCATCGTGCCTCACAGATGACATATGCGGTGGCCAGGCCACCGTCGTGGGAGATGGACAGGTGGATCGTGGTGATGCCGAGCTCGTCGGCCCGTGCCTGGACGGTGCCACGGAGTCGGAAGCTCGGGGCACCGTCGGCGCCGCGCAGCACTTCGCAGTCGAGCCAGACCATCCCGGCGGGTGCGCCCAGCGCCTTGGTGAGTGCCTCCTTGGCGGCCCACCGGCCAGCCTGGGAGGCGATCGGGAGCGCGGCCTCGTCCGGGCACAGCACACGTTCACGCAGGCCGGGTCGTCGCTCGCAGGCCTGCTGCCAGCGTTCGATGCTGCACAGGTCGACCCCGATTCCGATGATGGCCACGATTCACAGGCCCCGGGTGCTGGCGCGGTGGCGGGCCAGGGCGACGCCCCGGGCGGCCGCGGCGATGCTCGCTGGCTCGGCGGCTTCCATGGTGCGGGCGGCGAGCACCTCGAGGAAGGCCTCCTCGGCCTCGCGATGGCGTCCGGCTGTCAGCAGGGTCCTGGCCCGGTGTTCGCGCAGGAAGGTGGTGCGGGCGCCGTCGCGGACCTCCGCGAGCAGCTGGCCGAAGGCGGCCAGTGCTTCGCCGTGCCTGCCCTGGGCGCACAGCGCGTCGGCGTGCAGGGTGCGAGTGCGGAAGTCCTGCGCTGTCCCGGTCAACAGGTCGGCGGCACGGGCGGGGTTGCCGCCCCACAGGGCTTCGAGGGCCTGCGAGCAGGGGTCGTCGGCGCGGTCGGCGCGGAAGGCGTCGAGGTCGGTGATGTGCGCCCGCAGGGTCTCGGGGTGGAGTTCCCATCCGGGGCCGCTGGGCAGTGCGTCGGGCAGGTCGGGCGTGCTGGTCACGTCTTGACGATAGCCCCCGCAGACAGCCAAGGCCTCCTCGGAGGACTCCGAGGGGGCCTTGGCGGTGGCTACCTGCTCATTGTGTGGGGCCGCAGGCGCCCCTGCTCATTCAACCGTGACGGACTTGGCCAGGTTGCGGGGCTGGTCGACGTCATTGCCCAGCTGGGTGGCCAGCTCGCAGGCGAACAGCTGCAGCGGGATGATCGACAGCAGCGGCTGCAGCAGGGTCGAGGTCCTGGCGTGACGGATGATGACGTCCGCGTAGGGCGTCACCTCGTCGTCGCCCTCCTCCACCAGGACGATGGTGCGGGCGCCACGGGCACGCACCTCCTGGATGTTGGAGACGACCTTGTCGTGCAGCTGGTCGCGGCCGCGCGGCGGGACGGCGATGAAGATCGGGATGTCCTTCTCCACCAGGGCGATGGAGCCGTGCTTCAGCTCGCCTGCGGGGAAGCCCTCGGCGTGCTTGTAGGCGATCTCCTTGAGCTTCAGCGCACCCTCGAGGGCCGAGGGGTAACCGACGTGGCGGCCGAGGAAGAGGAAGGCCGGCTCGTCCTTCAGCTCGCGGGCCAGGTCGAGGATCTGCTGGTCGTTGTCCAGCATGGCCTGGATCTTCTCGGGCATGGTGGCCAGCTCGTCGGTGACGGCCTTGATCTCGTCGCCATACTTCATGCCGCGCACCTGGGCCAGGTAGAGGCCCAGCAGGTAGCAGGCCACCACCTGGGTCAGGTAGCCCTTGGTGGAGGCGACGCCGCGCTCGGGGCCGGCGTGGGTGTAGATGACGGCATCGGACTCGCGCGGGATGGTGGCGCCGTTGGTGTTGCAGATGGCGATCACCTTGGCGTGCTGCTCACGGGCGTGGCGGATGGCCATCAGGGTGTCGGCGGTCTCGCCGGACTGGCTGATGGTGACCACGAGGGTGTTGGGGTCGATGATCGGGTCGCGGTAGCGGAACTCGCTGGCGATGTCGACCTCGCAGGGGATGCGGGTCCAGTGCTCGATGGCGTACTTGGCCACCATGCCGGCGTGGTAGGCGGTGCCGCAGGCGACGATGATGATCTTGTTGATGCGGCGCAGCTCCTCGGGCGAGATGCGCACCTCGTCCAGGGTCAACTGGCCGTCGGCGTCGTAGCGGCCCAGCAGGGTGTCGGCGACGGCCTGCGGCTGCTCGTAGATCTCCTTGCGCATGAACCAGTCGTAACCGCCCTTCTCGGCGGCGGCGATGTCCCAGTCGATGTGGTAGGGCTTGACGGCGGTGGCCTCGGTGCCGTCGAAGTTGGTGATCGTGACGCTGTCGCGGGTGATCTCGACGACCTGGTCCTGGCCGAGCTCGATGGCCTCGCGGGTGAACTCGAGGAAGGCGGCGACGTCGGAGCCGAGGAAGTTCTCGCCCTCGCCGACGCCGACCACCAGGGGGCTGTCGTGACGCGCGGCGACGACCACGTCGGGATTCTGGGCGTCGATGGCCACCAGGGTGAAGGCACCCTGCAGCCGGTTGGCGACATCGTGCATGGCCTGGGTGATGGGGGTGCCGGCGTCGACGATCTTGCCGAGCAGCTGGGCGGCGGCCTCGGTGTCGGTCTCGCTCTTGAAGTCGACGCCCTGGGCCTCCAGCTCGGCGCGCAGCTCGGCGAAGTTCTCGATGATGCCGTTGTGCACCAGCGCGACGCGGCCGGACTGGCTCACGTGCGGGTGGGCGTTCTGGTCGGTGGGTCCGCCGTGGGTGGCCCAGCGGGTGTGGCCGATGCCGTGGTTGCTCTCCGGCAGCGGGTTGCCCAGGATCTCGTCGTCCAGGTTGGTGATCTTGCCCGACTTCTTGCGGTAGGAGATGACCCCATTGGACTCGACGGCGATCCCGGCAGAGTCATAGCCTCGGTACTCGAGGCGACGCAGCCCCTCGACGACAACGGTCTGGGCGCTTCGCGGCCCGATATATCCGACAATTCCACACATGGCAAGAAGCGTACAAAACTCATGAGCGATACGCGAATGACGCGCTGGGCACGGGCTGTGGGATGGACACCCGCCGCGCCCACGTGTGAGTCTTTCCGGGGAGGAGACGCCGGCCAGGACGCGGCGTACATCGATCGTGACGCACGAGAGCAGCGAGACCAAGGCTTCCGAGACAACTCGTCAGGCCGATGTGGACGAACCGGACGGGCCTTGGGTGCAGCTGGACCGCCAGTCATGGGCGGACCTCGCCGACCACACCGACATCGACCTGGACCAACCGACCCTGGACCGGTTGCGTGGCCTCGGTGACCCCACCGACCGTGCCGAGGTCGAGGCCGTCTACGTCCCCCTGACGCAGCTGATCCACCTGCACATGCGCCACACCGGCCACCTGTACCGCGCCAGCTATGCCTTCCTGGGCCTGGACGTGCGCCGCACCCCCTTCGTGATCGGCATCGCCGGGAGCGTGGCCGTCGGCAAGTCCACCACGGCCCGTCTGCTGCAGGAGCTGCTCTCGCGCTCCCCCGGCCGGCCGCGCGTGGAGCTGGTGACCACCGACGGTTTCCTCTATCCCAATGCGGAGCTGGAGGCGCGCGGGATCCTCGACCGCAAGGGCTTCCCGGAGAGCTATGACCGTCGGGCGTTGGTCCGCTTCGTCACCGACGTGAAGTCCGGCAAGCCCGAGGTGGAGGCCCCGGTCTACTCCCACATGACCTATGACGTCACCGACGAGAAGGTCGTGGTGCACCGCCCCGACATCCTCATTGTCGAGGGCCTCAACGTGCTGCAGCCGGCCCGCAAGCGCTCGGACGGCACCAGTGGCCTGGCGGTGAGCGACTTCTTCGACTTCAGCGTCTACGTCGATGCCTCCGAGCAGGACATCCGTTCCTGGTACCTGAGCCGCTTCCTGCAGCTGCGCAAGACCGCCTTCAGCGACCCCCGCAGCTTCTTCAAGCGCTACGCGACGATGTCGGATGACGAGGCGATCGCCTTCGCCAACACGATCTGGCACGACATCAACGGCCCCAACCTGCGCGCCAATGTTGCCCCCACCCGTCCTCGTGCCACCGTGATCCTGCGCAAGGGTGCCAACCACGAGATCGACGAGGTCTTCATCCGCAAGATCTGAGCACCGCCCCGGGCCATCCGGGATTCCTCTCCCGCTGCCCCCCAGGGGCACCACTGTCCCAGTCGTCCCCCCGCCGCCAGATGGCCGCACTGGCATTGGCGACGGCGGCACAGCCGAAACTCGGGACGCTGGGCGGTGCAGCCACCCGCGCAGGTCCGTCGCCCCGTGCCAGCGCGGCTGCAGGCCGCTCGATCACCATCGGCTCCGTGCGCTGCGTCGGTACCTGTGCCCCGACCGGCCTGCAGGCGGGTTTCGGTTCCTACCGCGTGCACGGAACCACCACCCTGCAGGTCCCGGTGCTGCACACCGGGCGGGTCACCCTCACCGCCCAGATGGCCGATGGCTCGACTCGTTCGACCGGCTGGTCGCAGAGCGTCGCCGCCCGGCGGTGGTGATGTCTGCCTCGAGCTTCACGGCATCGTCGATGAAGGGCACGCCCGTCTCCGGACGGGTCAGCACGGGCATGGCCGGGCGCACGGTGCGCCTGGCGGTCTGGGCCTGGTTCCCGCGCGAGAGGATCTCGCGCTGGTCCTACGCCCACCCCGTCACCACCGGCCGTGACGGCACCTTCAGCACCGTGCTGTCCTTCGACAATGGCTTCATCGGCAAGCGCACCTGGCGGGTGGAGAGCAACTACGCCAGCATCCCAATGCCCTGTTCTCCACCAGCACGAACGAGTACAAGGCGGCCAGGATGGACTTCACCACCGGCCCGGTGACCGCCGCCATGGTCCCGCACACCTACCGGTCCGGATGCCCCGTGGTGCCCTCGCAGCTGACCCGGATCAGCATGAACCACTTCGGCTTCGACGGCCGCATGCACGCCGGGCACATGATCGTGCACACCACCGAGGTGCAGCGCTTCCGCAATGTCTACACCGCCGCCTTCACCTCCCACTTCCCGATGCGGGTGATGAAGGACCCCAGCTCCTACCGAACCGACGACAACTCCGTGGCCGCGGACAACAACTACGCCTTCTTCTGCCGCCAGGTGAACGGCAATCCCTATGTGATGAGCCCGCACAGCTATGGGCGTGCCGTCGACGTGAACCCCTACCGCAAGCCCAATGGCGTCTGGTCTCCCCCGAACGGGCTGCCCTATGTCGACCGCTCGAAGCGCCGTCCCGGGATGCTGTTCAGCGACTCCGCCATGACCAAGGCCTACATCGCCAATGACTTCACGTGGCTCTCGGGCTTCGACTGGCAGCACTTCCAGGTGCGCTGACGTGAACCGCTCACCTCGCACTGTCGCCGGCCGGGTGCTGCTCGGAGTGGCGCTGGCGCTGGCGGGCTGCTCCGACCCCGCCACCACGACCTCTGCGGCCACGACCATCCCGGCGGCGACGGCGTCCTCGTCGCCAAACAGCGCGAACGCCCAGCCGTCGCGCCCGTCGGTGGCGCCAACCGGGTCGGCAGCCGTCCCCGAGGCCACCACCGTCCGGCCCAGCCCGGCACCCAGCACGGCCGGGGAGCTCTCCGCGGCCGACTTTCCCCAGCCAGATCCTGCGCTGGAGGCCGGTGGCCGGGGAGGGCGACGAGGACACCTACCAACCCAATGGCACCTGGGTGCACGCCCTCGACCCGCAGGAAACCGCCACCAACCTGCAGCTGCAGGCCTGTGGCGAGGCCAAGCGGCTGCCGGTGCCAGGCGCCGTGCTGGCCTCCGACTACAAGGACCCGTCGGGGGCCAGGGCCATCGGACAGCTGCTCTCCTTCGACTCACCGGCCACCGCCCGCAGCTTCGCGCAGAACTACCGCGCCAATGTGGAGACCTGCCGCACCCCTGGCGGCCTGTTCACCGCGACGGTGGTCTCGACCGATCCCTTCACGGCCCGTCGCGTGCTGGTCACCGACCAGAGCCGGTGGGTCGAGGCGGTGCGGGTGGACGACGACCGGGTGCGCCTGGTGATCGCCGACCAGGGCGCCGGCGAGCTGTCCGCCGCCGAGCTCAAGGAGCTGGCCGCGGGCCGCTGAGGCCGGTTCAGGACTGGTGGTGGTCGGCGGTGCGCCGGTAGACCATCGCCAGCAGCGCCCCGGAGACGTTGTGCCAGACCGAGAAGACGGCGCCGGGCAGGGCCGCCACCGGGCCGAAGTAGCCGGCGGCCAGGCCCGCGGCGAGGCCGGAGTTCTGCATGCCGACCTCGATCGAGATGGTGCGGGCGGTGCGCACGGACTGTCCCGTGGCCCGGGCCAGGCCGTAGCCCAGCAGGTAACCCAGGCCGTTGTGCAGCACCACGGCCAGCAGGACGATGCCGCCGGCCTGGGCCAGGCGCTCGCTTGAGGGGCCGACGACGCCCGCCACCACACCCGAGATGGCCAGCACCGAGATCCAGGGCAGCACCGGCAGAAGGCGCTGCACCCAAGGCCCCAGCGCCAGCCGGACCAGCAGGCCGCCGAGGACGGGGAGCAGGACGATGGAGACGATGTCGCCTGCCATCTTGGCCCCGTCGACCGGCATGTAGGTGCCGGCCAGCCACAGCGTCAGCAGAGGGGTCAGCAGGGGCGCCAGCAGGGTGGAGATGGAGGTGATGGTCACCGACAGCGCCGTGTCGGCGCGCGAGAGGTAGCTGACCACGTTCGAGGCCGTCCCGCCCGGGGCGCAGCCCACCAGGATGACGCCCGCAGCCAGGTCTGGCGGCAGCTGGAACAGTCGGGCGACGAGCCAGCCCATCAGCGGCATGATGCCGTACTGGGCCAGCACGCCGAGCACCACGGGCATCGGCCGCTTCACCACCAGCGCGAAGTCGGGGATGGTCAGGGTGAGGCCCATGCCGAACATGATCACCGTGAGCAGCGTGGTCACGTGCGGAGTGATGCTGCTGGCGGCGCCCGGCGCCCAGAAGCCGACTGCCGCGGCGAGCAGGATCAGGACGGGGAAGACGGTGACGGCGATGCGAGCATTGCGGTCATCGCCGCTGGTTGCCGAAGGCTGTGGCGCGTCGGGGCGTGCGGACGTGGGGGTGTCCTGGAGTGCGGTGGGCATGGGAGGAAAAATAGCGGAATGCCCATCGTGTGAGATGGGCATCCCGCTGTGTGGAACTACAGGCGTGGCTGCTGCCTCAGAGGCTGACGCGGTCCTTGACGATCGCGGCCAGTTCCTCGGCGACCTCCTGCGCCTTGTCCTGCGTGGCGGCCTCAACCATGACGCGCACGACCGGCTCGGTGCCCGAGGGGCGCAGCACGACGCGGCCGGTGTCGCCCAGCTCCTTGTTGGCGGCGCTGACCGAGCTCTGGATCTGCGGGTCGATGCCGGCGCGCAGCTTGTCGACATCGCGGACATTGATCAGCACCTGCGGCAGGCGGGTCATCACGGCGGCCAGCTCGGCGGCGCTCTTGCCGGTCTGCTTCATGCGGGCCGCGATGTGCAGGCCGGTGAGCACGCCGTCGCCAGTGGTGGCGAACTCGCTCATGATGATGTGGCCCGACTGCTCGCCGCCGAGGGTGAAGCCGTTGGCATTCATGCTCTCCAGCACGTAGCGGTCTCCCACCTTGGTGGTGTCGACCTGGATGCCGTGGGCCTTCATGGCGTTGACGAAGCCGAGGTTGCTCATGATGGTGGCGACCACGGTGTCTGAGTGCAGCTTGCTGCCCTCCTTGAGTGCCAGCGCCAGAATCGCCAGGATCTGGTCACCATCCACCAGCTCGCCGTCGGCATCGCAGGCAAGGCAGCGGTCGGCGTCGCCGTCGAAGGCCAGCCCCAGGTCGGCCCCCTCCTTGACGACGGTGACCTGCAGGTCACCCATGTGGGTGGAGCCGCAGTTCTCGTTGATGTTTTCGCCGTCGGGCGTGTTGTGGATGGCCACCACCTCGGCGCCCTGGGTCTCGAAGGCGGCCACGGCCGTCATCGAGCTGGCACCGTTGGCGCAGTCGAGCACCACCTTGAGCCCGTGCAGGCTGCCCTCGGTGCCCAGGCTGCTCACCAGGTGGGTCACGTAGGCCTCGACGGCAGAATGGTCGTCGGTGACGCGCCCGACATCCGCGCCGGTGGGATGCTCCCACTCCTCGCCGAGGCGGGCCTCGATGGCGTCCTCGATGACGTCGTCGAGCTTCACTCCTCCGCGGGAGAAGAACTTGATGCCGTTGTCGGGCATGGGATTGTGCGAGGCCGAGAGCATGACGCCCAGGTCGGCATTGCGGTCATTGACCAGGAAGGCCAGGCCAGGGGTGGGCACGACGCCCACCCGCACCACGTCGACGCCGGCGCTGGCCAGCCCGGCGACCACGGCCGCCTCCAGGAACTCGCCCGAGGCGCGGGTGTCGCGCCCGACCAGCGCGAGGGGACGGCGCCCGTCGAAGGCCCCTGCCTCCCCCAGCACGTGGGCTGCTCCCACCGAGAGTTCGAGGGCCAGTTCAGCCGTCAGGTCCTTGTTTGCGAGTCCGCGCACCCCATCGGTGCCAAATAGTCGAGCCATGGCAAACCACCCTAGCGCGCAGCAGAGGCAGACCGGCACTCGTTGCCCGGCAAGTCGTCGCCGGACATGGCAAGAGCCGCCACCCGACGATGGGTGACGGCTCTTGACCGGGGCACTGCCGCCCAGCAGGATCAGCGCTTGCTGTACTGCGGAGCCTTGCGGGCCTTCTTGAGACCGGCCTTCTTGCGCTCCTTGATGCGGGCGTCGCGGGACAGCAGGCCGGCCTTCTTCAGGGCGGGACGGCTGGCCTCTTCGTCGATCGCGTTCAGCGCACGGGCGATGCCCAGGCGCAGCGCACCGGCCTGGCCGCTGTCGCCGCCGCCGTGGATGCGGGCGATGACGTCATAGGCACCCTCGACACCGGCGGTGACGAAGGGCTCGTTGACGAGCTGCTGGTTGATCTTGTTCGGGAAGTAGTTCTCGAGGCTGCGGCCACCGTTGATCGAGAACTGGCCGCTGCCGGGCACGAGACGCACGCGGGCGACGGCCTCCTTGCGACGGCCCGTGGCACCACCGGCGGCGATCATCGCTGCGCGACCCGACGGGTTGGTGGCCGGGGTGGGGTTCGAGTCGGTGCGGTAGGCGATCTCGCGGTCACCCTCGGTGAAGGGAGCAGCCTCGGTTTCGACGTTCTCGTCGTGCTCTACGGTCTCAGACACATTGATTCCTTGATTCAGGTCGTTCGTCACGATGCTGGGCGTGCTCACTGGGCGATCTGGGTGATCTCGTACGCCTGCGGCTGCTGCGCGGCGTGGGGGTGCTCGGGGCCTGCGTAGACCTTGAGCTTGCTGATCATCTGGCGGCTCAGCTTGTTCTTGGGCAGCATGCCCCAGACGGCCAGCTCGACAGCCTTGCGGGGGTCCTTGGCCAGCAGCTCGCCGATCGGGGTGCTGGTCAGGCCGCCGGGACGACCCGAGTGGCGGTGGCGCAGCGAGGCTGCGCGCTTGTTGCCGGTCAGGGCGATCTTGGAGGCGTTGACGATGATGACGAAGTCGCCACCGTCGACGTGCGGGGCGAACGTGGCCTTGTGCTTGCCGCGCAGCAGGGTGGCGGCGGTCACCGCGAGGCGTCCGAGGACGACGTTCTCGGCATCAATAACATGCCAATTCCTGGTGATGTCCCCAGGCTTCGGGCTGTACGTAGACACGGGTCGCAGACCATCTTCCGTTAGAGAATTCGAACAAGTTTTGAGCGGCGCACGGGGTCGGTGGACGCCCCCACCGGAAACTTCCAGCGCGCAACAGCGATTCAGGCTACCTCGCGGGGGCGGGCAGGGTCAAAACGAGGCTCAGGAGCGTGCCGGCAGGCTCTCGCGGGTCAAGTGCAGCACGGCGGCGGCCTGGGGCCCCAACTGCAGCGCGCCGTCCACGATCTCCACCTCGCCGACGTGCAGCAGCACCTCGTGCTCGTCCTCCAGCTCGATCTCGACGGGGTCCATGTCGAAGTTGACCGCCACCGAGATCGTCTCGCCGCGCTCGAGCATGAACCAGTGCGACTCGGGATCGAAGCTGGCCGAGACCCACTCGAAGCGCGGGTCGGTGAGGTCCGGGTAGGTGCGACGCAGGGCGATGGCGTCCTTGTAGGTCTGCAGGAGCTCGGCGTGCACTTCACCCTCCAGCTCCGACCAGTCGAGCTTGGAGCCGGTGAAGGCCTCGGGGCTCTGCGGGTCGACGATGGTCGACGGGTCCCAGTCCATCTTGCTGAACTCCTCCAGGCGGCCCTGGCTGACCGCCCGGCCCAGCTCCGGCTCCGGGTGCGAGCTGAAGAACATGAAGGGGGTGCTGGCGCCCCACTCCTCCCCCATGAAGACCATCGGGGTGTAGGCGCTCAGCAACGTGATCAGCGCGGCAATCTGCAGCTGGCGGGGACTCTGGCGGGTGGCCAGGCGGGCACCATCGGCGCGGTTGCCGATCTGGTCGTGGTTGTCGGAACACACCACCAGCCGCCAGGTGGGGATCGTCGGGGTGTCCAGGCGACGGCCGTGGCGGCGCCCGCGGAAACTCGACTTGGTGCCGTCGTGGAAGAAGCCGGTCTCCATCACCTTGGCCAGCGCCTCCAGCTCGGCGAAGTCGGCATAGTAGCCGGAGGCGTCACCGGTGAGGTTGGCCAGCAGGGCGTGGTGGAAGTCGTCACTCCACTGCGCGTCCAGGCCGTAGCCGCCCGCTTCGCGCGGGGTGATCAGGCGCGGGTCGTTGAGGTCGCTCTCGGCGATCAGCGACAGCGGCCGGCCCAGGAAGGCGCTCAGCGCATTCACCTCGACCGCCATCTCCTCCAGGATGTGGATGGCGCGGGTGTCGACCAGCGCGTGCACCGCATCCAGCCGGAGGCCGTCGACGTGGTAGTCCTGCAGCCACATCAGGGCATTGTCGATGATGAAGCGACGCACCTCGTCGGATCCCTCGCCGGCCAGGTTGATCGCACTGCCCCAGGGAGACTGCACCGAGTCGTCGAGGAAGGGGCCGAACTGTGGCAGGTAGTTGCCGCTGGGGCCGAAGTGGTTGTAGACGACGTCCTGGATGACGCCCATGCCGCGGGCGTGGCAGGCGTCGACGAACTCCTGGTAGGCCTTGGGGCCGCCATAGGCGTGGTGCACCGCGAACCAGCCCACACCGTCATAGCCCCAGCCGTGCTCACCGTTGAAGGCGTTGACCGGCATCAGCTCCACCAGGTCGATGCCGAGCTCCACCAGGTGGTCGAGCCGGTCGATGGCGGCACTCAGCGTGCCCTCGGGGGTGAAGGTGCCCACGTGCAGCTCGTAGATGATGGCGCCGGCCAGCTGGCGGCCGGTCCAGTCCTGGTCCTTCCACTGGTACTCGGCCGGGTTGTAGAGGCGCGACAGGCCGTGCACGCCGTCGGGCTGCCAGCGCGAGCGCGGAGCGGGCACCAGCGTGGCGGCCCCGTCGAGACGGTAGCCGTAGGAGGCCCCGGGGACGGCCACGTCACTCCGGTCCTCGGGCAGGCGCCACCACCCCTCCTCGCCCTGGTCCAGGGGGATCTCGACCCCGTCGACGACGACGGAGACGGACTGCGGAAGGGGGGCCCAGACATCGAGGGAGATCGGCATGGACGGCTCCTGTGCGGTTGGTGGCGACGGGGTGGGACGCGGACCTTCTCCAAACTACCGGCTCGTGTGACACCGGCCACATCTGTGCGCTGGACGAACAGCGGGGCCATACTGTCGCCATGGCCCTCACGCGCCCGACCCGTCGCACGCCCCTGGGCATGGATCGTCACACGCCTTGGCGCATGAATGATCGCCCCCGGCCCCCGGCACTGCCGGCCGGGCTGGTCGAGGAGCGCTCCGCCCAGGTGGCCCGGGCCGCCGGGCACGCGCACCTGGGCCGGATGCACACCGAGCTGATGACCGATGCCTGGCAGCGCACCCTGGCCCCCACCCCGGAGGGGGTCTTCGTGCGCACCGGCGACATCGACGCCATGTGGCTGCGGGACTCGTCGATGCAGATGCGTCCCTGGCTCGCCCTGGCACGGCTGGACCGCGGCGTGGCCGAGGTGGTGGCAGGGGTGAACCACCTGCAGTGGCGCATGGTCCGCCACGACCCCTATGCCAATGCCTTCCGGATGCCGGGCCATCGCCTGCCCGCGTTGCGCCACCCGCTGGACAACCACCAGATCGCCAGGCCGCTGGACCCCTGGATCTGGGAGCGCAAGTATGAGCTGGACTCACTGGGCCTGCCGGTCCTGCTGGGCGACGGGTTGCTGCGGGCCACCGGCGACGACGGCCATCTCGACTGGGGCGCCCACGCGGCGGTCTCGGACGTGGTGGCGCTGTGGCGGCGTGAGCAGGACCACGAGCACAGCGCCTACCGCTTCGTGCGACTGCCCGCCGTCATGACGCGCCGCCACCATGACAGCCTGCCCCGCGGCGGTCGGGGCACTCCGGTGGCCCGTACCGGCATGACCTGGCAGGGCTTTCGCCCCAGCGACGATGCCTGCGCTTTCGGCTACAACATTCCCGCCCAGCTGCTCGCCGTGCGCGCCCTGGGCATCATCGCCGGCTGGTGCCAGCAGTTGTGGTCCGATGCGACCCTGGCCAACCAGGCACGCGAACTGGCCGCCGAGATTGCCGCGGGAGTGGAGCAGCACGGCTTGCTCGATGACGACTCCTATGCCTACGAGGTGGACGGGTTGGGCGGGGTGCTGGCCGTCGACGATGCCAACCTGCCCAGCCTGCTCTCGCTGCCCCTGCTCAGCGACGTCGGCGCCGAGGACCCGCGCTACCTGGCCACCCGGCGGCGCATTCTGTCGTCCCAGAACCCGTGGTGGCACCAGGGCGCCGTCGCCAGTGGCATCGGCAGCCCGCACACGCCGGGGCCGAGGGTGTGGCCGCTGGCCCTGGCCACCCAGGGGCTGACCAGCAACGACCGTGACGAGAAGGTGCGCCTGGCACTGCTGATGGCCCGCACCACCGGAGGCACCGACCGGATGCACGAGAGCTTCCACGTCGATGACGCCACCCGCTTCACCCGCAACTGGTTCGCCTGGGCCGACATGGCCTTCTGCGAACTGCTCGGCCAGGTGGCCGACCTGTGAGCGCCGTCGTCGAGGCGCTGGGCCGCTGCCTGGTCAAGGGCTGCACCTGGCAGCCGCTGGAGCGCGTCGAGGCGGGAGTCGACGGACTGGCCGAGGACCGGTTGTGGTCGCCGGTCGACGAGAATCTGCACTGCCTGCGCGCCACCGGGATGCCCGAGCTGGTGGGGCTGGAGGCGCCGCGAAGTGCCCTGGACGCCCTTGGCCCCGGCAGGGACCAGACCGTCCACTACTACGACCGGGCCGTCCGTGCCAGCGTCCACGACGGGCCACTGGCACAGGCGCTCAGTGCGGCCGCCGGAGTGCCGGTGCGCCTGGCCCGCAGCCGTGACGGGCAGCGCTTCATCTGGTCCAGCCCGGTGAGCCTCCTGCTGCGCAGCGAGCTCGAGGAGGCCGGGCTGCCGCAGGACCTGGCGCGCTATCGCGCCAATGTGGTCGTCGACGACCGCAAGGCCCCGCTGGCACCGGCTCCCGGCCAGCGGCTGCGGATCGGCCCGGTGGTGCTGCAGGTGGAGCGGCCGCTGGACCGCTGCATCGTGATCAACCACGACCCGGTCACGGGCCGTCGCGACCACTCCCTGCTTGGACGGCTGCGGCCGGGAGCGCTGCTGGCGCACGGCTGCCGCGTGGTGCACCCGGGCGAGCTGGAGCTCGGGGCCGGCGTGCAGGAGGTCTGGGGCGACTCGCTGGGCGGTGTGGCGGCGGGCAGAGACTAGGCTTGCCGGGTGCCAGATCCGCAGTCCCCAGCCACCACCCTGCCCTCCTTCGAGTCCGGTCCGCAGCGTCCTGCCCGCGTCCACCGCGATGTGGTGAGCTTCGTGCGCCGCAGCGCCCGCATGAACGACTCCCAGCGCAGGGCCTGGGAGCAGTGGAGCACCAGCCGCGTGGTGCGGCTCCCGCAGGGCGAGACGGACACCTCGCTCGCCGCCGACGCGCGCGTCGACTGGTCCGAGGTCTTCGGTCGCACCGCGCCGCTGCTGGTCGAGATCGGCTCGGGCACCGGCGACTCGCTGGTGCCGATGGCCAAGGCCCACCCCGAGGCCAATGTGGTGGCCTTCGAGGTCTTCCAGCCAGCCGTTGCCAACACCCTGGGCAAGCTGGCCCGCGAGGGCGTCGACAATGTGCGCATCGTGATGGCCGACGGCCAGCAGGGGCTGGAGCGGCTCTTCGACGAGGGCTCGATCAGTGAGCTGTGGCTCTTCTTCGCCGACCCCTGGCACAAGACCCGCCACCACAAGCGTCGCCTGGTCAGCACCGACTTCGCCGCCCTGGTGCGCTCCCGGATGGTGACCGGTGGCCGGTGGCGGCTGGCCACCGACTGGCAGGACTATGCCGAGTGGATGCGCGAGGTGCTCGACGTCGCCCCCGGCTGGACGAATGAGCATCTGGACGCCGACGATCCCGACTCGGGTTGGGCGCCGCGGCTGGACCTGCGCCCGGTGACCAAGTACGAGCGCAAGGGACTGGAGGCAGGGCGCACCATCCGCGACCTGACCTACCGGGCGGTGGCCGTCGATGAGTGAGACCCCGGCCCTGACCCGCTGGCGCCTGGACATCGCCTATGACGGCGCCAGCTTCTCCGGCTGGGCCGCGCAGCCGGGGCTGCGCACGGTGCAGGGCGAGCTGGAGAAGTGGACCACGCAGGTGCTGCGGCTGGCCGAGCCGGTGCAGCTGACGGTGGCAGGACGCACCGATGCCGGCGTCCATGCCCGCGGGCAGGTTGCCCACGTCGACCTGCCCAGGGAGGTCGACACCGGCCGCCTGCTGCACCGTCTGCAGCGTGTCCTGGACGAGGACCTGCGCGTCACGGACGTGAGCCGAGCGCCGGAGGGCTTTGACGCGCGCTTCTCGGCGATCTGGCGTCGCTATGTCTACCGGCTCTGGGACGAGCAGAGCCGCCCCGACCCGCTGCTGCGCAACCACGTCGCCCAGGTGCGGGGAACCGTCGACGTGGAGGCCACCAACCAGGCCGCGTTGATGCTGCTGGGCCTGCACGACTTCGCCCCCTTCTGCCGGCCCCGCGACGGGGCCACCACCATCCGCACCCTCACCGGTCTGCAGGTGCAGCGCCTCAAGGACGGGATGCTCGAGTACACAGTGGTGGCCGATGCCTTCTGCCACTCGATGGTGCGGTCCCTGATGGGAGCCATGACGGCGGTCGGCACCGGCCGCCAGGACGAGGCCTGGCTTGCCGAGGTGAAGGCCAGCCCCAAGCGCCACAACGGGGTGCTGGTGATGCCCGCCAAGGGGCTGTGCCTCGAAGAGGTCGGTTATCCCGACGAGGACCGGCTGGCCGAGCGGGCCGAGCTCTCGCGCAGCATGCGCAGCCCGGACGAACTGGCCGCCCCAGCACTGCCAGACGCCGCACTGCCAGACGCCGCACTGCCCGAGGAGCAGCGATGAGCCACTACTTCACCACCCCCGACGGACCCGAGAAGCGCCGCGAGATCGGCGCCACCATCTGGGAGCGCGAGTACACCTTCACCACCGCCAATGGGGTCTTCTCCGGCGCGCGGCTGGACCCGGCCACCGCCATCCTGCTGCGGGAGGTGCCGCCGCCGGCTGACGGCGCCCGGCTGCTCGACCTGGGCTGCGGCTATGGCCCGATCGCCGTCGCTCTGGCGGACCACTGCCCCGCCAGCCTCGTCGATGCCGTCGACGTCAACCAGCGTGCCCTGGGCCTTGCGGCCGAGAATGCCCGACGCATCGGCGCAGGCCAGCGGGTGCGGGCCCTGCTGCCCGAGCAGGCCGACCCGGCCACCCGCTATGACGAGATCTGGTCCAATCCGCCGATCCGGATCGGCAAGCCTGCGCTGCACGAACTGCTGCTGACCTGGCTCCCCCGGCTGGCCCCGACGGGCAGGGCGGTGATGGTGGTGGGCAAGAACCTGGGCGCCGACTCGCTGGCGCGCTGGTTGGAGGACCAGGGCTACGACTGCACCCGGCTGGCCTCCCACAAGGGTTTCCGAGTGCTGGAGGTGCGTCCGGACGGTGCGGCACAGCCGATGGCGCAACAGCCGATGCAGTAGCCTGCCGACTGCCCATCCACCCTTCATGACCCGACGCGGCCCGTCCTGGCGCCGCACGGAAAGGACCATCGTGCCTCGTCTGTCCCGCTCTGCCCTGGCCATCGCGGCCGCCTCGGCCGCCTTGGCCCTCGGCCCCGCTGCCGTTGCCTCCGCAGCTCCCGTGATGCCTGCCCAGGCCACCGACGACTGCCTCGCGCAGGGCAAGGTCTGGCTGGTGGTGCAGGATTCTGCCGGGAAGATGCTCGCCGACACCTGCACCGATGTCGCCGCCTCCGGCGAGAAGCTGCTCACCGAGGCCGGCCTGCAGGTGGGCAAGGATGCCAAGGGCCAGATGATCTGCACCATCGCCGGGGAACCCGCCACCTGCCCGACGAAGTTCGACGGCAACTACTGGCACTACTACACCGCCGGCAAGGACGGGAAGTGGGTCTACAGCCAGGTCGGCGCCAACGAGTCCAAGCCCAAGCCCGGAACGATGGAGGGCTGGTGCTATGGCAAGGAGTGCACCCCCGGCAAGGCCGGGCAGTCGGCCCCCACCCCGTCGGCCACCCCCACCCCCGCTGCTGCACCCGCCAGCGAGGACAAGAAGAGCCCCTGGGCCTGGCTGCCGCTGGCGCTCGCGGCGCTGGGCGCCTGGTACCTGTCGCGCCGCAACCGCAAGCCGGCCGCCGGGGCACCCGTCCAGCACGACGCGGTCCGTCACGACGGGGAGCAGCGCGACGGCGGTGCCCACGCGGCCCCGCGCGACGAGCGCCACTGAGCCACGACGACGGCCCGTCTGAAGCCGGGGCAGGCCCTTGCGACCTGCACAAAGGCCTGCCCCAGTTCAGTCGGCGGCGAAAAAGTCTGGATCGGGGGAAGAAAGCCCCTATGGTCGGAGTTGTCCCTGTACAGGCCCCGCGACTGGGGCCCCCGGGCCCGTGACGCCCGGCGAAGACGGAAAGAGGACCGAATGGCTGTCTACACCCTGCCCGAACTCGACTACGACTACAGCGCCCTGGCGCCGCACATCGCTCCCGAGATCATGGAGCTCCACCACTCCAAGCACCACGCCACTTACGTGGCCGGCGCCAACACCGCGCTGGAGAAGATGGAGGAGGCCCGCGCCAAGGGTGACTTCGGCACCATCGGCAAGCTGGAGAAGGACCTGGCCTTCAACCTGGGCGGCCACGTCAACCACTCCATCTTCTGGAAGAACATGGCCCCCAACGCCGGCGGTCGCCCCGAGGGTGAGCTGGCCAGCGCCATCGACGAGTTCTTCGGTTCCTTCGACGGCTTCCAGAAGCATTTCAACGAGAATGCCAAGGCCATCCAGGGCTCGGGTTGGTCGGTGCTCGCCTGGGACTCGCTGGGCCAGCGCCTCAACGTCCTGCAGCTGCAGGACCAGCAGGGCAACATCCCGCTGAACCAGACCTCGATCCTGCAGCTCGACATGTGGGAGCACGCCTACTACCTGCAGTACAAGAACGTGAAGGCCGACTACGTCGAGGCCTGGTGGCATGTCATCAACTGGGCCGACGTCACCGAACGCCTCGCCAAGGCACGCCAGGCCTGAGCCCGCGCCGGAGGGCTACGCACTGCGTGACCCCTTCTGCCCAGGCCCGATGGCCCCGCCACCCCACGGTGGCGGGGCAGCGTCGCGTCTGCGCCTGATGGTGGACCTGCTGAAGTTCCTGAGAAAGTCGGCACTGCGATTGTGGGTTTTCTCAGCTGCGGCGGCATGATGGAGGCCTGAGCACCTCGAGGAGCAGCGTGAACAACAAGACCATTGGCCTGATCGCAGGCGCCACCGCCCTGGCAGCAGCCGCCGGCACCGCCGGCTGGCAGGCTGCCGAGAAGGAGGTGCAGGTGGCCGTCGACGGCCAGACCAGCACCGTCAAGACCTTCGGCGGCACCGTCGCGGACGCCCTGCAGACCAAGGGCATCACGGTCGGCGAGCGCGACACCGTCGTTCCCTCCGCCTCGAGCCGGATCAGCGACGGCACCCGCATCACCGTCAACTACGGGCGTCCCATCACCCTGACCGTGGACGGCAAGAAGACCACGCTGTGGACCACCGCCACCAACCTGGACAGCGCCCTGACGCAGCTGGGCGTGCTGGAGAAGGGCTCCCGCCTGTCGGTGAGCCGCTCCACCCCGCTGGGCCGCGAGGGGCTGGCCGTGGAGGCCATCACCCCCAAGACGGTCACCCTGGTGGACGGCGGCAAGAAGACCTCGGTCACCAGCACCGCCGCGACGGTCGGTGAGCTGCTCAAGGAGCGCAAGCTGAGCGTCGATTCCGACGACAAGCTCACCCCGGCCGCGCACACCGTGCTGGCCGAGAAGCAGACCATCGCACTGACCCGCGTGGGCAACAAGCAGCAGAACACCACCGTCCCGATCGAGCACGAGACCGAGACCACCCGCAGCTCCTCGCTGGACGAGGGTGAGCGCAAGGTCGAGGTGGAGGGCAAGGACGGCGTCAAGACCCAGACCTGGAAGCTCACCGTCGTCGACGGCAAGGTGACCAAGAAGCAGCTGCTCACGGAGAAGGTCACCACCAAGCCGATCACCGAGAAGGTCGTCGTGGGCACCCGCGAGGAGGCCCCCCAGCCCGAGGCCAGCAAGCCCGAGGCAAGCCAGTCGGAGTCCTCCCAGGCCGGGTCCACGAGCTCGAAGAGCTCCACCCGCTCCAGCAGCTCGACCACCTCGAAGCCCAGTGCGTCGAAGTCCACCACCGCCTCACGCCCCAAGAGCTCCTCGGCGGGCACCAACACCGCCAACACCGCCATGTGGGACCGCATCGCCCAGTGCGAGTCGGGCGGCAACTGGTCGATCAACACCGGCAACGGCTACTACGGCGGCCTGCAGTTCGACCGCCAGACCTGGCTGGCCAATGGGGGCGGCGCCTATGCGCCGACCGCCAACCTGGCCTCCAAGGCCCAGCAGATCACCATCGCGAACAAGGTCTACGCCGAGCGCGGCCTGCAGCCCTGGGGCTGTGGCCACGCCGCCTGATCGCTGACGCAGAGCCTCGACGGCCCGGATCCCCCGTGGGAATCCGGGCCGCCGTGCGTTCGAGGAGCCTGCCTCGCGCCGTGCACCCACGACGCGAAGGGCCGCTCAGAGGCGCTGGTCGAAGTCGCGGTGCAGCCAGCCGGGCACGTCGGCGCCGAGCAGCTGGCGCCAGGCCTGCACCGCCACCACCGGCGTCAGGGCCAGCGAGACGACGCTGCGGGTCCAGCGGCGCACCGGCCTCACCTCGGAGCGGGGATCGACGTCCAGCTCCCCCGCCCGGTTGCTCGCGCTGGAGGCGCTCACGTCCAGCGTCCTGCCCTCGTGGGTGACGCGCAGCCAGGTGTGGCCGGCCTGCCACCACGGGTTGCGGCCCAGACCGCGCACCCGCGCCGCGTGCACCTCCACCACCTGGAAACCGAGGGCCGTCAGCACCCGGGCCAGCGCACCGTTGTACTGCGCCGACCAGCCGTGGGCATGGCGCAGCGAACTCTCGGGGCTGTCCCACAGGTGCCACAGGGAGTGCTTGCGGTAGCTGTGGTGCACCAGCAGGGTGGCATGGTCCACCAGGGCCCAACCCTCCAGCCCTGAGGCACGGCAGTGCGCCACCAGCTCGTCGATGCCGGGGCCGCCACCGTCGCTGGGGGCTGTCAGCACCGCAGGGGCAACGAAGAGGGCGGCGGGCACGGCCAGCGCGGCGCCCGTGGCCAGCAGTCGGGTCGGGGTGCGCATCAACGCTCCTTCGGGGTGGTGCCGAACAGTCTGTTGGGTGGCGTCGGTGTGCGGTCCCGGGCGAGCCAGGTGTGCAGGTCCAGCATCTTGTCGACGCTCGACTGCCAGTTGTACTGCTCGGCACGCCGCCGGGCGGCGATCCTGAGGTCTGGCCCCAGCCGTGCCATCAGGCGCTCGATGGCATCGGCGATGCCAACCGGGTCCGGGGTGCCGTACTCTCCGCTGGTCGCATCCACCAGCTCGTGCGCTCCCCCGCGATTGGCCGTGACCACCGGCGTGCCACAGGCCAGGGCCTCCAGCACCGCCAGACCGAAGGTCTCGGACGGGCAGACCGACAGGGAGATGTCGGAGCGGGCGAAGCAGCGTGCCACCTCGTCACGTCCCTTGACGAAGCCGTGGAAGACCACCGGTGCGTCCCCGGCCTGTTCCCTCATCTTCTCCAGGTCTGGGCCGACTCCGTACATGTCGAGGCGGATGGGCACTCCCCTGCGGTGCAGCTCGACGGCGGCGGCCACCCCCAGTTCAGGGTTCTTCTCGTGGCTCATCCGCCCGACGTAACACAGCGTCACCAGGCCGTTGTCGACGGGCCCCGGCAGGCAGGGGTTGAAGGTCTCGAGGTCCACCCCGAGCGGCACCTTGCGCAGGGTGGCGTCGAGGTCGGCGAACTCCGCGGCGGCATAGTCGCTGGTGACCACGACGGCGTCGAACTCCTTGACCAGACGCCGGTTGAGAGCGCCGACGGCGCTCTCGACGCCGAACTGGGCCCGGACCCATCCCGAGAGCATGTCGTCGAGGCGTTCGTGGCTGAACAGGGCCGAGCCGATGCCGCGGCGGGCGGCCCAGCGTGCCGCCGGTGAGAGCGTCCACTTGTCGCTGACCTCGATGGAGGTGGGGCAGAAGCGGTCCAGCACCTCGAGGGCCCGCCAGGGGGTGGCGATCATGCGGTAGTCGCGCGAGACGCGCGGAGCCTTCACCTGGACGACGATGCCCTCGTCGGTCTCCTCGGTGCGGTCGCGCTCGCCGGGGATCACCAGGATCCGCTCGTGGCCCGCGGCCACGTAGCCCTTGCCGAGTTCGTTGATCGCCACGCGCATCCCGCCGGAGACGGGTCCGACGAAGTTGGCGAGCTGGGCGATCCGCAAGGTCATGGGCCAAGCCTAGCGACAGGCCCATGGGGCCAGACATGCAGCAGGGCGCCCCACCATGAGGTGGGACGCCCTGCTGGCGTGCGGTGGGGTTCAGGCCTGGGCCTTCTCCTCGGCCGGAGCCTCGACGGTCTCCGCGGCTGCGGTCTCCTCGGCGGGAGCCTCAGTGGCGGCCTCCTCGACGGGGGCCTCCTCAGCCTTGGCTTCGCCGGCCGTGTTCGCGGCGGCGATGTCGGCCTTCACATCCTCGGCCTTGGCGGCCTTGGAGCGCGACGGCTTCTTCACGACGGCCTCGGTCACCAGCTCGATGATGGCCATGGGGGCGTTGTCGCCCTTGCGGTTGCCGATCTTGGTGATGCGGGTGTAGCCACCCTCGCGCTCGGCCATGGCCGGGGCGATCTCGGTGAACAGGGTGTGCACGACACTCTGGTCGGTGATGGTCTTCAGCACCAGACGACGGTTGTGAAGGTCGCCGCGCTTGGCCTTGCTGATCAGCTTCTCCGCCAGGGGACGAACGCGCTTGGCCTTCGCCTCGGTGGTGGTGATGCGACCGTTCTCGAACAGCTGCCGGGCCAGGTTGGCCAGGATGATCCGCTCGTGCGTCGGGCTGCCGCCGAAGCGGGGACCCTTGGTGGGTGTAGGCATGTCAGTTCTCCAGGTTCTTGTGGATCAGAGCGGATCAGTACTGCTCGGTCTCGGCGAAGTCCTCGTCGGCCTCGCCCTCGTCGAAGCTCTCGGCAGCGGCCAGCGGGTCGAAGCCCGGGGCCGAGTCCTTGAGCGCCAGGCCCATCTCGTGCAGTTTCAGCTTGACCTCGTCGATGGACTTGGAGCCGAAGTTGCGGATGTCCAGCAGGTCCTGCTCGCTGCGCGAGACCAGCTCACCCACGGTGTGGATGCCCTCACGCTTGAGGCAGTTGTAGGAGCGAACCGTCAGGTTCAGGTCCTCGACCGGCATGGCCAGGTCCTGGGCCAGCTGCTCGTCGACGGGCGAGGGGCCGATCTCGACGCCCTCGGCGTCGAGGTTCAGCTCACGGGCCAGGCCGAAGAGCTCCACCAGGGTGCGTCCGGCGGAGGCGACGGCATCGCGCGGGCGGATGGCGGGCTTGGTCTCGACATCGACGACGAGCTTGTCGAAGTCGGTGCGCTGCTCGACTCGGGTTGCCTCGACCTTGTAGGTGACCTTCAGCACGGGGCTGTAGATCGAGTCCACGGCCACACGGCCGATCTCGGCGTCCGGGTTGTTGTTCAGCGAGCTGGAGACGTAGCCGCGGCCACGCTCCACGACCAGCTCCATCTCGAGCTTGCCGTTGTCGTTCAGCGTCGCGATGTGCAGCTCCGGGTTGTGGATCTCCACACCGGCCGGGGGCTGGATGTCGGCCGCAGTGATCTCACCGGCGCCCTGCTTGCGCAGGTACATGGTGACGGGCTCGTCCTCTTCGGAGGACAGGACCAGGCTCTTGAGGTTGAGGATCAGCTCGGTGACGTCCTCGACGACTCCCTCGATCGTGGAGAACTCGTGCTGGTTCCCCTCGATCTTGATGCTGGTCACGGCCGCGCCCGGGATGGACGACAGCAGGGTGCGGCGCAGCGAGTTGCCCAGGGTGTAGCCGAAGCCGGGCTCCAGGGGCTCGATGACGAAGCGCGAGCGGTAGTCGCTGATCACTTCTTCCGACAGGGTCGGACGCTGTGCGATGAGCATGTACTTTCCTTTTCTCCAGGTCCCCCGCTATTTGAGGACCATGTGGCTGCGCCGCCACGGCAGTGCCGACGCGAGGGGGCAGGCAGGTCTCCAGCGCCGAGGATTCGACGCTGGAGACCGGTGCTGCTTACTTCGAGTAGAGCTCGACGATCATCTGCTCCTGGACGTCCACCACGATCTGCTCACGCGTGGGCAGCTGGTGGATCAGGATGCGCATCTTGTTGGGACGCACGTCCATCCAGGCGGGAACCTCGCGCTCGCCGTGGGTCTCACGGGCGATGACCAGCGGGTGCAGGTCCATCGACTTGGGACGCACGTCGATGACGTCGTACTGGCTGACGCGGAAGCTGGGGATGTTCACCTTCTGGCCGTTGACCAGGAAGTGGCCGTGCACGACCAGCTGACGGGCCTGGCGACGCGTGGAGGCGAAGCCGGCGCGGTAGATGACATTGTCCAGACGGCTCTCGAGGATCTGGAGCAGGGCGTCACCGGTCTTGCCGGGCACGCGGTCGGCCTCGGCGTAGTAGCGACGGAACTGCTTCTCCAGCACGCCGTAGGCGAAACGCGCCTTCTGCTTCTCGCGCAGCTGCAGCGAGTACTCGGAGTCCTTGGTGCGGCCGCGGCCGTGCACGCCCGGCGGGTAGGGGCGCTTCTCGAATGCCTTGTCGTTGCCGACCAGGTCAGTCCCGAGACGACGGGACTTCTTGGTCATGGGGCCGGTGTAACGGGCCATTGTTGATCAGTCCTTTTCTGTGTTCTCGGGATCAGACGCGACGGCGCTTGGGCGGACGGCATCCGTTGTGGGGCACGGGGGTGACGTCGGCGATGGCGCCGACCTCGAGCCCGACGGCTCCCAGCGAACGGATGGCGGTCTCACGGCCGGAGCCGGGTCCCTTGACGAAGACGTCCACGCGCTTCATGCCGTGGTCCATCGCACGACGACCGGCCGACTCGGCGGCCATCTGGGCGGCGAAGGGGGTCGACTTGCGCGAGCCCTTGAAGCCGACGGTGCCGGCGGAGGCCCACGAGATCACAGCACCGGTGGGATCGGTGATGGCGATGATCGTGTTGTTGAACGTGCTCTTGATGTGGGCCTGTCCGGCAACCACATTCTTCTTTTCCTTGCGGCGCACCTTGGTCTTGGCGGCGCCCTTACGGCCTGCAGTAGCCATGGGTCAGTTCTCTCCTGGAATCTGTCGTGTCTGCACCAACCCGGGGGTCAGCGCGCCTTCTTCTTGCCGGCGACGGCCTTCTTCTTGCCCTTGCGGGTGCGGGCATTGGTGCGGGTGCGCTGACCGCGCACCGGCAGGCCGGAGCGGTGACGACGGCCCTGGTAGGTGCCGATCTCGATCTTGCGACGGATGTCGGCGGCCACCTCGCGACGGAGGTCACCCTCGGTCTGGTAGTTGGCCTCGATGTGGTCGCGCAGGGCCACCAGCTGGTCGTCGGTCAGGGTGTGGACACGAAGGTCGCCACTGATGCCAGTGGCTTCCAGGGTCTCGGCGGCACGGGTCTTGCCGATGCCGAAGATGTAGGTGAGTGCGACCTCGAGACGCTTCTCGCGCGGGAGGTCGACACCAATGAGGCGTGCCATCAGGCGGTTACCTTTCATTTCTGGCCCTTCCCCGTCAGGGGGACTCCCCCGTTTCCAACGGGTGGTGGAGTGTGGTCGTGGGCCACGAAGGTGTGTGGCGTGACGCGTCCCCGTTGCCTTCTGGTGGCTCGTGCCACCGACGGGGCCCTGGCCTTCGTCCAGGGGTGTGACCGGTATTCATCTCCGGCCTTGCGTTCACGTTGTGGAGTTGTCTGGCAGGTGCCTCATCGCCTGGCGGCGATGGGTGACCGGAACACCTGCGATGTTCTGCGAGTCACCGCCCATGGCCCCACCTGTCGGAGGAGCCGCAAAGCCTGGCTGGTCAGCCCTGGCGCTGCTTGTGGCGCGGGTTGTCGCAGATCACCATCACGCGACCGTGCCGGCGAATCACCTTGCACTTGTCGCAGATCTTCTTGACGCTCGGCTGAACCTTCATTCGAGAGTCTCTTTCGATCAGCGAACCGGCGGCACTGGGCACAGTGCTCCCCGGTTCTGTGGTGGATGTGTCTGCTGGGCGATTGATCGCCCGGTGGATCACTTGTGGCGGTAGACGATACGTCCGCGTGTCAGGTCATAGGGGGACAGCTCGACGACCACGCGGTCGGACGGCAGGATGCGGATGTAGTGCTGACGCATCTTGCCACTGATCGTGGCGAGCACCTTGTGACCGTTCACCAGCTCCACGCGGAACATCGCGTTCGGCAGCGACTCGACCACCGTTCCCTCGAGTTCGAGGGCTCCCTCTTTCTTGGCCATTGACTCTCAATCTGTTCGACTGGACCTCGGCCGTCTGGACGAGGACACGTTCGATCGCCTGGGCACAGGTGACCGACAACAAAGCTTACGCCAGCAGCCAGCACGGGCCAAATCACCAGCCCGCGGCGGCGGTCCAGCGCGCCACCCTTCCTCTTCCGGCGGCCCGGCCCCCTCGCTAGGCTCGCGACATGGCCCACTACGCAGTCATCTACACCTACACCGACGACAAGGCACTGCAGGACGAGCATCGTCCCGAGCATCGCGCCTACCTGGGGCAGCTCGCCGAAGCCGGCTCGCTCGTCGCATCCGGCCCGCTGCTGGGCACCAGCCCCGCCACAGCGCTGCTGGTCTTCAAGGCCACCGACGAGGACGAGGTTCGTCGACTCCTGGCCGACGACCCCTTCCAGAAGCTCGGCCAGGTGGCGCGTGCCGACGTGACCGAGTGGAATCCCGTCATCGGAATCCTCGCCGGCTCCTGAGCCTCGCGACGGGTGCTGGCGCTGGGCGGGTGGTCAGTCGAAGACCACGGCCAGCACCAGAAGCGCCAGCACCAGCAGGCCCGAGGAGGCCATCGCCAGCGTCACCATCCGCATCATGCGCCGGTCCATCCCGGCCGGCCGCAGCTGGCCCGGTGCCGCGTGCGAGTCCTGCCGCACGAGGTCCGGCTGGCGGTGGGTCTGCATTGCGGGCAGCTTCTCGACCACCAGAGCCAGCTCCCCGAGGGTGCCGGCAGCATAAACCTGGTCCAGCAGCGCCCGGTAGTCGTCACTGGAGACGTCACCGCGGGTGAAGGCGTCATTGAGGCGGGCCGCGACATCTTCGCGCTCCACCTCGTCGACGGCCGCCTCGGGCGTGCTGCGGTACTTGGACGAGATCGGCAGGTTGCTCACCACTCCAGCCTAGCCGCGGGAGCGCGGCGGGTTGTCCAGGCCGGTGGCCTGCGCGGCGAAGGCCAGCATGTCGGCGGACTCGGCCACCAGCGCCTCCGGGCTGCGATTGGCCAGGCCATGCCCGGTCGCCTCGTCGATCCGGCAGACCACGGGCGCCGGACCCGCCTGCGCCGCCTGCACGGCCGCCGCGAACTTGTAGGAGTGCGCCGGAACCACGCGGTCGTCGTGGTCGCTGGTCATCACCAGGGTGGCCGGGTAGGTCACCCCGGAACGGACATTGTGCAGCGGCGACCATTCAAGGATCCGTCCGAGGTCCGCCTCGACCTCGGGGTCGCCGTAGTCGCTGGTCCAGGCATGGCCGATGGTGAAGCGGTGGAAGCGCACGGCATCCAGCACCCCGACGTGCAGCAGGGCGGCGGCGAAGAGCTCCGGACGCTGGGTCATCACCGCACCCACCAGTAGTCCCCCGTTGCTCTTGCCGTACACGGCCAGCTGCTGCGCCGTGGTGTGCCCCTCGGCGATGAGGGTCTCGGCCACCGCGATCATGTCGTCGAAGACCTTCTGCTTGTTCTCCCTGATGCCACCCTCGTACCACTCGCGCCCGAACTCGCCGCCACCGCGCAGGTTCGCGATCGCGATGCCGCCCCCGGCTGCCAGCCAGGCTGGCCAGATCGGCCGGTGGTCGGCCAGCACCTCGACGTCGAAACCGCCGTAGCCGTAGACGATCATCGGCAGCGGGCCGGCAGGCGCCCCCTGCGGACGCACCAGGAAGAAGGGCACCTCGGTGCCGTCCGCGCTGGTCGCCTGGTGGCGTTCGACGCCGTGACCGACGGTGAAGGCCTCCTTGTCGATGCCTGCCACCTCCAGCTCGCGCAGCTCGCCGGTGCCGCAGTCCAGGCACCAGGAGGCCTGCGGGTCGTCGATGGTGCTGGCACCCAGGAAGACCTCTTCGCTGTCGGCAGTGGCATTCAGCGCGGTGACCGCCCCTGCCTGCAGCTCCACCACCTGCTTCTGCGCCCCGTACAGGTCGTGCCGGCGCACCACCGGCTGGGCATCCTCCAGGTGCAAGCAGACCAGGGCGTCATGGGCGAGCACCGCGTGGCGCAACGGCCACTGCCGTTCACCCACCACTTCGCGCAGCTCCCAGTCCTGCTCGTCGAGGGCGACGATGCGCGAGTTGGGCGCGTCGTCGTCGGTGAGCAGGTAGATCTCGCCGTGGGCCGATCCGAGGTAGTGCCACACCTGCTCGTCGTGCTCGACCACCCGGACCCGCTGCCCCACCGTGCTGCGGGTGGTGCCGTCGGGGTCGGTCTCGCCGTGGACGTGGAAGAGCCACAGCTGGTTGGTGCGCTCGGTCCCCCGTGAGACGTGGGCCACCAGCCACTGGTCGTCGTCGCTGAGCTCCAACCAGCACAGCTGACGGGGGTCCTGCTCGAAGTCGAAGAAGTCCAGGTCCTCGTCAACGGAGGTGCCGACGCGGTGCACCCGCAGGTGCGCGGCGGTCGCCTGCGCGGTGCTGGTGCCGTCGGTTCCCGCGGCACCCGGATAGGCCTGGTGCACGAAGGACTGGCCGTCGGGGAGCCACACGACATCGGCGAAACGGGTGGTGACGGCATCGGCCTCCACCACCGCCCCGTCACCGTCGACGATGCTGACATGGGTCCAGTCAGAGCCGGCCTCGCTGCGGCCCAGCGCCACCAGACTGCCCTGCGGATTGACGCACACGAAGGAGACCGAAGTGGTTCCCGACTCGTCCCACTGGTTGGGATCTGCCAGCACCCGTCCCCCGGTCAGCAGCTCCTCGAGGCTGTCGGCGACGTGGACCACCGACTGCTTCTGTCCGACCAGTCGCCGCTCCTGGAGGTAGAGCCCACCCTGCCTCCAGGGGGTTCCGATCCGGGGTCGCTCGACGATGCGGCGCATCACCTCGGTGAACCACTCGCGCATGGGCAGGCCGCCCAGCACCTTGTCGGCGTGGCCTCGCTGCTCGGCAACCCAGTCGTCGACGGCCTTCTGGTCAGGGCCCTCCAGCCACCGGTAGGGGTCGGCCACCTGGTGTCCGTGCAGGGTCTCGGTCAGGTCGTCGGCACGGGTCTGGGGTGTGGGGGTCATGCTTCCACCCAAGCAGCTCGACGCGGCACCGGCCACCCCCTTGGAGTGGTGGCGGGCCAAGCCCCGGGCAGCCTCCTCAAAAGAGCCCGACGATGTCGCCGTTCTCGTCGATGTCGATCCACTCCGCGGCCGGGTGCCTGCCCAGGCCTGGCATGGTGCGCATCTCACCACAGATCGCGTAGACGTAGCCCGCGCCGGCGGCCAGCCGCACCTCGCGCACCGGCAGCATCCATCCCGTCGGGGCGCCGCGCAGCGCCGGATCGTGGGAGATGGACAGGTGGGTCTTGGCGATCACGACGGGCAGGTGACCGAAGCCGAGCTCCGTGAAGTGCGCCAGCTCCCGTCGGGCCTGGGCACTGAGCTCGATGCCATCGGCACCGTAGACACCCGTGGCCACCTTCGTGACCTTGTCCACCAGCGAGTCCTGCTCGTCGTAGCTGAAGCGGAAGTCCGTCTTGTCCTCGCAGGCCGCCGCCACCACCCGGGCCAGCTCCTGCGCCCCCGCCCCGCCGTCGGCGACGTGGGTGGAGGCCGCGACCCTCGCCCCGGCGGCCTCGGCCATCTCGCGGACCGCCTCGATCTCGTCGGGATGGTCGCTGGGGAAGACGTTGATCGCTACCACCGGGGCCACGCCGAAGCCACGCACGATCTCGATGTGCCTGCGCAGGTTGTCCGCGCCGGCGAACACGTCCTCGGGAGAGTCCTGCAGCATCTGTGGCGGTAGCGGCTGTCCCGCGACCACCGTGAACCGGCCGGAGTGCGTCTTGAGCGCCCGCACCGTCGTCACCAGCACCGCGGCATCGGGTCGCAGCCCGGAAACGCGGCACTTGACGTTGAAGAAGCGCTCGGCTCCCATGTCGGCACCGAAACCGGCCTCGGTGAGCAGGTAGTCGGAGGCCTTGATGCCGACCTGGTCGGCGATCACCGACGAGTTGCCGGTGGCGATGTTGCCGAAGGGGCCTGCATGGACCAGCACCGGGGTGTTCTCGGTGGTCTGCATCAGGTTGGGCATGATCGCCTCGCGCATGATGACGGTCATGGCCCCGGCGGCCTTCAGGTCTTCGGCCGTCACCGGCGCACCCTCGCGCGTGTACCCGACCACGATGCGTCCCAGCCGCTCGCGCAGGTCGTGCAGCGAGGTGGCCAGCGACAGGCACACCCCCACCTCGCTGGCGGCGGTGATGTCGAAGCCGCTCTGGCGCGGCACCCCGTCGAGCCGGGCGCCCAGGCCCAGCACCACATTGCGCAGCGCCCGGTCGTTGACGTCCACCACCCGTCGCCAGCTGATCGAGTGCGGGTCGATGCCCAGCTCGTTGCCGTGGTGCAGGTGGTTGTCCACCATGGCGGCCAGCAGGTCGTGTGCCGCCGTGATGGCGTGGAAGTCACCCGTCAGGTGCAGGTTCAGCGTCTCCATCGGCACCACCTGGGAGTATCCGGCGCCCGCGGCACCGCCCTTCACCCCGAAGGTGGGGCCCATCGACGGCTGGCGCAGCGCCAGCATCGACCGCTTGCCCAACTGTCCCAGGCCCTGTGCGAGCCCCACGGCAGTGGTGGTCTTGCCCTCCCCCAGCGGCGTGGGCGTCAGCGCGGTCACCACGACGTACTTCCCGTCGGGCCGGCTGGCCAGGTCATCGATGGCCTTCAGCGAGACCTTCGCCACGTGGCGGCCGTGGGGTACGAGGTGCTCGGCGTCGATCCCGGCGGAGCGTGCCACCTTCTCGATGGGTTCCAGGTGGGCGGCGCGGGCGATCTCGAGGTCGCTGGGCAGGGCGGTGGGGTTCATGCCCGCATTCAACCGGGCCCGGCCCGAATACGGAAGGAGTGGGGTGCCTCCTGGCACCCCACCCCTCCACGAGTCCACCTGCCGAACCGTCCGGGCAGCCTCAGTCCGCCAGCGGTCCGAAGGGCAGGCCACGCGCGGTCAGCTCCACCTCACCGCCGTCCAGCTCGGTGAGAACCCACAGACCGTCCTTGGTGACGGTGATCGTGTTCTCCCAGTGCGAGGCCCACGAGCCGTCGACCGTCACCACCGTCCACTCGTCGTCCAGGGTGGCGGTGTCCTCGTTGCCCAGGGTGACCATCGGCTCGATGGCCAGGGCCATGCCCTCAACCAGCTTCGGCCCCTTGCCGGCCTTGCCGAAGTTCGGCACGTCCGGCGGCTGGTGCATCGCGGTCCCGATCCCGTGACCGGTGTACTCGCGCACAATGCCGTAGCCGCGGCCCGTGGACTCCAGACTGCGTTGCACCGCATTCGAGATGTCACCGACGCGCCCGCCCAGGCGTGCCGCACCGATACCGGCCCACATGGACTCGCGGGTGTCCTCGCTGAGCTGGCGGGCACGATCGCCCACCTGCCCCACCAGGAAGGTGCGGGCGGCGTCGCCGTGCCAACCGTCGACGATCGCGCCGAAGTCGACGCTGACGATGTCACCATCTGCCAACACGCGCTCGCCGGGAATGCCATGCACCACCACTTCGTTCACCGAGATGCAGGCCACGCCCGGGTAGGGCGGGTAGCCCCACTCGGCGCCGTAGTTGAGGAAGTTCGACGTGGCACCGTGCTGGGCCAGGATCTCGCGGGCGATCTGGTCCAGCTCGCCGGTCGTGGTGCCGGGCACTGCGTGGCGTGCCAGCTCCTCGTGGGTGCGGGCCACCACCAGGCCGGCGGTGCGCATCCGGCACAGCTGCTCCGGGGTCTTGATCTCGATGCCGCGGGAGAACATCAACGCTGGGTGAACTCGTTGATGGCGGCGAAAATGCGCTCGGCCACCTCGTCGACGGTGCCCTGGCCGTCGACACTCACCAGCAATCCCCGCTCGCGGTAGATCTCCATCAGCGGCTCGGTCTCGGTCCGGTAGACCTCCATCCGGTGCCTGATGGTCTCGGCATTGTCGTCCTCGCGGCCCTCGATCTCGGCACGCTTGACCAGGCGGTCCACCAGCAGCTCGGGATCGACCTCGAGTGAGAGCACGCAGTCGATGTGCCGGTGCGCGTCCTCGAGGATGATGTCCAGCGCCTCCACCTGGTCGGTGGTGCGGGGGTAGCCGTCGAGCAGCCAGCCGTCGGTGGCGTCGTTCTCCAGCAGGCGCTTGGCCACCACGGCGGTGGTGATGACGTCCGGCACGAACTTGCCTTCGCTGATCAGCTGCTGCACGCGCAGGCCGAGCGGCGTCTTGGCTGCGATGTTGGCGCGGAAGATCGCACCGGTCGAGACCGCCGGGATGCGGAAGTGGTTGGCGATCAGCTTGGCCTGGGTGCCCTTGCCGGCGCCCGGGGCGCCCATGATGAGAAGTCTCACTTCAGGAATCCTTCGTAGTTGCGTTGCTGGAGCTGGCTTTCGATCTGCTTGACGGTGTCGAGGGCCACACCGACGATGATCAGGATTGAGGTACCGCCGAAGGGGAAGTTCTGCTGGGCTCCGAGCGCGATGAAGGCAACCGTGGGGATGAGCGAGATCAGGGCCAGGTAGAGAGAACCGGGCGCCGTCAGACGGGACAGAACATAGGCGAGGTAGTCCTCGGTCGGCTTGCCCGCGCGAATACCCGGGATGAAGCCGCCGTACTTCTTCATGTTGTCGCTGATCTCCACGGGGTTGAAGGTGATCGCGACGTAGAAGTAGGTGAAGGCGATGATGAGCAGGAAGAAGACTGCGTTGTAGATCGGCTGCGCTCCCCCGGCGCCACCAGCACCGGTGAAGTTGGCATTGATCCACTTTCCGGCCTTGCTCTCGGGCTGGAAGGTCGCGAAGAGCACGGGCAGGTAGAGCATCGAGGAGGCGAAGATCACCGGGATCACGCCCGCCTGGTTCACCTTGAGGGGGATGTAGGTGGTGGTCCCGCCGAACAGGCGACGCCCCACCATGCGCTTGGCGTACTGCACGGGGATGCGTCGCTGGGCCTGCTCGACGAAGATGATGCCGGCCATCACCAGCAGGCCGATGGCCAGCACCAGGCCGAAGATCAGCCAGGCATTGGCGCCAGTGCGGGCCTGCTTGATCGACCACAGCGAAGTGGGGAACTGGGCAGCGATCGAGGTGAAGATCATGATCGACATGCCATTGCCGATGCCACGCTCGGTGATCAGCTCGCCCATCCACATGATGATCGAGGTGCCGGCGGTCATCGTCAGGATCATGACGACGATCGGGAAGATGCCCTCGTCGTACATGATCCCGTCACAGCCCTGGAAGAGCTGGCCATTGCGCGCCATGGTGATGAAGGCGGTGGAGTTCAGCACCGCCAGCACCAGGGTGAGGCGACGGGTGTACTGGGTGATCTGCTGCTGGCCCGAGGCACCCTCCTTCTTCAGTGCCTCGAGCTTGGGGATCACCACGGTCAGCAGTTGCAGGATGATCGAGCTGGTGATGTACGGCATGATGCCCAGCGCGAAGATGGACAGCTGCAGCAGCGCACCACCGGAGAACAGGTTGATGATCGAGTAGAGGCCTGCCTGGTCGCCGTCCTCCGCCAGCCGACGGCACTGGTCGATGCGCACCAGGTTCACGTTCGGCGTCGGCACGGTGGTCCCGGCCCGGTAGACGGCCAGGATGAACAGCGTGAACAGGATCTTCCTGCGAAGATCCGGCGACCTGAACGCGTTGGCAAAGGCTGAAAGCATTGAGACTGACTCTCTTCGTTCGTTCTGCTCCCACGCGGGGACGCGTCGGCATCGTGAGGCACACTGCAGACAACAGAAGTGCAGCTGCGCCAGCCTATCAAGCGCCGGCCACGAATCCGTCCATCCGTCCCACGGTGAATGGCCCATCGACCAGGACTTGGCACCAACCGCCTATATCCCAGTCAGCACCAGATCACAAGTCACGGGACCACGGAATGAACACGTGGTCCACCGGCGAGACACGTGGTTTCCGGTTCTCTCACTCCGCAGGCACCCGGCAAGGACGCCCGCGCCTGCGGAGCCGTGGCGCACTGTGCGCCACCCACGAGAACAAGGAGAACCCCCATGCGACGTTCACGTACCCTCGCCGTGGCCATGGCCACACTGGCCGTGACGGCCACCGCCTGCGGCGGCGGCTCCGACTCCGGCGGTGGCGGCGGATCAGGAGACACCGCTGCCAAGAGCGGCGGCAACATCATCATCCGCGGTTGCACCCCCGAGAACCCGCTGATCGGGTCGAACACCACCGAGGTCTGTGGCGGCAACGTCATCGACGCCGTCACCGCCAAGCTCGTGCGCTACAACAGCGACACCGCCGCGCCCGAGATGGACCTCGCCCAGTCCATCGACACCAAGGACAACAAGGTCTTCACCGTCAAGCTCGCCAAGGGCCGCACCTTCAGCGACGGCAGCCCGGTCACCTCCAAGAGCTTCGTGGACGCGTGGAACTACGCCGCCTATGCCCCCAATGGCCAGCAGAACGGCTACTTCTTCGAGCCCATCGCCGGCTACGCAGACCTCCAGTGCCCCGACGAGGAGTGCAAGACCCAGCCCAAGGCCAAGCAGATGAGCGGCCTGAAGGTCGTCGACGACCAGACCTTCACCATCACCACCGGCGAGGCCGTCTCCAACCTGCCGGTGCGCCTGGGCTACTCGGCCTTCGTGCCGCAGCCCGGGTCCTTCTTCTCCGACCCCAAGTCGGACCAGTTCGGCAAGATGCCCATCGGCGCCCGACCCTTCACCATCACCTCCAATACGGCCACCGAGATCGTGATGGAGAAGAACACCAAGTACACCGGCAAGTTCCCGGCGCACGTCGACAAGGTCACCTACCGCATCTACAACGATGCCGCCGCCGCCTTCACCGAGGTGCAGGCCGACCAGCTCGACTTCACCGACATCATCCCCTCCGACCAGCTCGTCGGGGACCAGTGGAAGGCCCAGCTCGGCGCCGACCGCACCGTCGTCGCCGAGTCCGGTGTCAACCAGACGCTGACCTTCAGCCCCGTCGACGAGCAGCTGAAGAATCCCGAGATCCGCAAGGCCATCGGACAGGCCATTGATCGCAAGACCATCACCGAGAAGGTCTTCAACGGCACCCGCACCCCCGCCAACAGCTGGGTCGCCCCCGTGGTGGACGGCTACAAGGCCGGCGCCTGCACCGATGCCTGCACCTTCGACGCGGCGGCCGCCAAGAAGACCTACGACGCCGCCGGCGGCTACAAGGGCGTCTTCCAGATCTCGGTGAACGGCGACGGCGGCCACAAGCTGTGGGCCGATGCCGTCTGCAACCAGCTCAAGACCAACCTCGGCATGAACTGCCAGGTGAACACCACGCCCGACTTCAAGACCCTGCGCACCCAGATCAAGGCCCAGGAGCTCAAGGGCGCCTTCCGCTCCGGCTGGCAGATGGACTACCCGTCGATCGAGAACTTCCTGACCCCCATCTACACCAAGGGAGCTGCCTCGAACGACGGCAAGTACGACAACCCCGCCTTCGACGCCCTCCTGGTCAAGGCCGCCGCCGCCAAGACCCCTGCCGAGGCCAACCAGCAGTACCAGCAGGCCGAGGCCATGCTCAATGACGGCCTGCCGGCCATCCCGCTGTGGAGCCAGTCCACCCCGGCGGCCTGGTCCTCGAAGGTCACAAACGTGAAGGTGACCCCCTTCGGGACGCTCGACCTGAGCGCCATCACACTCAAGTGATCCTCCAGACCACCTGACCCACTCCTCGACCGGTGGCACCCCTGCACGGGGGCGCCACCGGGCCGTGGTCCAAGGAGAACCATGTTCAAGTACGTCCTGCGACGGCTGGTGCAGATGGTGCCGGTCATCATCGGCGCCACCTTCCTGCTCTACCTGCTCGTCTTCGCCCTGCCCGGTGACCCCTGGGTGGGGCGCTGCGGGGAGCGCGACTGCACCCCCGCCTACATCGCCGCCTTCAAGGCCGAGTACAACCTCGACAAGCCGGTCCTGGTCCAGTACGTGCTCTACCTGGGCAAGCTGCTGCAGGGCGACCTCGGCACCAACTTCTACAACAACACCGTCGCCTCTGAACTGGCCCTGCGCTACCCGACGACGCTGAAGCTCGCCCTGGTGGCCCTCGTCTTCGAGGCCGTCGTGGGTATCGCTGCCGGTGTGCTGGCCGGCATCCGCCGGGGCCGCTTCATCGACAGCCTCGTCACCGTCTCCACCCTGGTGGTCATCTCGGTCCCGGTCTTCGTCATCGGCAGCATGGCCCAGTTCGCCGTGCTCAAGAGCGGCGCCAACGACGTCATCCCGGTCACTGCCAGCACCGGGACCCTCAAGGAGCTGATCCTGCCCGGACTGGTCCTCGGCTCACTGTCGGTGGCCTATGTGGCCCGCCTGACCCGTACCAACCTGGTGGAGAACCTGCGCGCCGACTACGTGCGCACCGCCAAGGCCAAGGGGCTGACGCCCAGCCGCACGATCAGCGTGCACGCGCTGCGCAACTCGCTGGTCCCCGTGATCACCTTCATGGGCTACGACTTCGGCGCCCTGATGGGCGGGGCCATCGTCACCGAGCGCATCTTCAACATCAACGGGATCGGCGGCTTCATCTTCCGCTCCATCAACCAACGCGACGGCATCTCGGTCGTCGGCGCCGTCACCTGCCTCGTGCTGGTCTACCTGCTGATGAACCTGATCGTGGACATCCTCTACGGCGTCCTGGACCCAAGGATCTCCCATGACTGAACCCACCACCAATCCCTTCACGGTTGAGGGTGCCGCCGGCGCCATGGCCGCCGACGGGCTCCCGGCCGCCGACCAGACCGGCGCCCAGGCCACTACAGACCGCGGCAACTCGCTGTGGCGCGATGCCTGGTACGAGATGCGCCACCGCCCCCTGTTCTGGTTCTCGGTCCTGCTGATCGCGGTGCTGGTGGCGATGGCCCTGGTGCCGGGGCTGTTCACCCGCACCGATCCCTATGCCTGCGACATGGCCATCTCACGCCAGGCACCCGGCGCCGGGCACGTCTTCGGCACCGACCTGCAGGGTTGCGACGTCTACGCGCGTACCATCCACGGGGCCCGGTCCTCGATCCTGGTGGGCCTGCTCACCACGCTCGGCACCACCCTGCTCGGCTCGGTGATCGGCATCATCGCCGGCTACGCCGGCGGATGGGTCGACACGCTGCTCTCACGCCTCGGCGAGGTCTTCTTCGCCATCCCGCTGCTGCTGGGCGGCATCGTGATCCTCTACTCCTACCCCAGCACCAGCAGCACGCCCTACCTCGTGGTCGTCGCCAAGGTGGTGGCCGCGCTGGTGGTGCTCGGCTGGCCGAGCATCGCGCGACTGATGCGTTCCTCGGTGCTGCAGGTCAAGCCCAACGAGTACGTGCAGGCGGCCCGCGCCCTGGGCGCCAGCCCGTGGCGGATCATCACCCAGCACATCCTGCCCAATGCCCTGGCACCGGTCCTGGTGGTGGCCACCATCAACCTGGGCAGCTACATCGCGGTGGAGGCCACGCTGAGCTTCCTCGGCATCGGCCTGCGCCCGCCGGTGATCAGCTGGGGCATCGCCATCAGCGAGGCCTCCGGCCTGGGCTACATCGCCTCCGCCCCGTGGATGCTGGCCTTCCCCTCACTCTTCCTGTCCCTGACCGTCCTGGCCTTCATCATGCTCGGCGAGGTCATCCGGGACGCCCTCGACCCGAAGCTGCGGTGACCCATGAGCACGAGAACCAGCCAGGCTCCCCTCTCCGATGCCGGCTCGCACCTGCTGGAGGTGCGTGACCTCCACGTGGACTTCCACACCCGCGGCGGCATCGCCCATGCCATCAATGGCGTCGACTTCCACCTCGACGAGGGCGAGACCCTCGCGATCCTCGGCGAGTCCGGCTCGGGCAAGTCAGTGACGGCCCAGGCGATCATGGGAATCCTCGACTCCCCGCCGGCGCGGATCCCGTCCGGCCAGGTGCTCTACCGGGGCACCGACCTGCTCACCCTGCCGCAGAAGAAGCGGCAGAAGGTGCGCGGGGCCGAGATCGCGATGATCTTCCAGGACGCCCTCAGCTCGCTGAATCCGGTCTTCCCGGTGGGCTGGCAGATCGCCGAGATGTTCCGCATCCACCGCGGCCTCGGTCGCGGTGAGGCGAAGAAGCGCGCCATCGAGTTGATGGACCGGGTGCACATCCCCGCCGCCCGGGAGCGCGTCGACGCCTACCCGCACCAGTTCTCGGGCGGCATGCGCCAGCGCATCATGATTGCGATGGCCATCGCGCTCGACCCGAAGGTGCTGATCGCCGACGAGCCCACCACGGCGCTTGACGTCACCGTCCAGGCCCAGATCATGGACCTGCTCAAGGACCTGCAGCGCGACAGCGGCATGGGCCTGATCCTGATCACGCACGACCTCGGGGTGGTCGCCGACGTCGCGGACCGGATCAACGTGATGTACGCGGGTCGCATGGTGGAGCAGGCCGACGTGCACGACATCTACTCCCGGCCGGCGCACCCCTACACCCGGGGCCTGATCGACTCGATCCCCCGCCTCGACCAGAAGGGCCAGACCCTGCAGGCCATCGGCGGGCTGCCGCCCAACCTGCTGGCGATGCCCGACGGGTGCGCCTTCCATCCCCGCTGCCCCCGGGCCACGGAGGTCTGCCGGACCGGGGCTCCCCCGGCCCTGCTGCCGGTGCCCGATCAGGCCGCCACCCCTGGGCGCACCAGCGCCTGCCACCACGTACTGGAGGTCTTCCATGGCTGAGACGATCCCCGGCACCCCGATCCTCAGCGCCAGGGGCCTCAAGAAGCACTACCCGATCAAGGGCGGGGTGATCCGACGCACCGTGGGCCACGTCAAGGCGGTCGACGGCGTGGACCTGGACCTGTACCCGGGCGAGACGCTTGGCATCGTCGGCGAGTCCGGCTGCGGCAAGTCGACCCTGGGGCGGCTGCTGATGCGCCTGGAGGAGCCCACCGAGGGCACCCTGCACTTCCAGGGTGAGAGCGTGCACGACAAGTCGGGTGCTGCCATGCGGCGGCTGCGACGCGACGTGCAGATCGTCTTCCAGGACCCGTACACGTCGTTGAACCCCCGCATGACCGTCGGTGACATCGTGGCCGAGCCCTTTGCCATCCACCCCGACGTGCTGCCCAAGGCCAAGCGGCGGGCCCGCGTCCAGGAGCTGCTGGAGCTGGTGGGGCTCAACCCGGAGCACATCAACCGCTACCCGCACCAGTTCTCGGGCGGGCAGCGGCAGCGAATCGGGATTGCCCGCGGCATCGCCCTCAATCCGAAGGTGCTGGTCTGTGACGAGCCGGTCAGCGCGCTGGACGTCTCGGTGCAGGCCCAGGTGGTCAACCTGCTCGAACGGCTCCAGAATGAGCTGGGCCTGGCCTATGTCTTCATCGCGCACGACCTGGCCGTGGTGCGCCACATCTCCGACCGGGTGGGCGTCATGTATCTCGGCCGGATGGTCGAGGTGGGCGACGAGGAACAGATCTACGAACGCCCCACCCATCCCTACACGCAGGCCCTGCTGTCTGCGGTGCCGCTGCCCGATCCCCAGTTGCGCGGCCAACGCGACCAGATCGTGTTGACCGGTGACGTCCCGAGCCCCGCCAACCCGCCGTCGGGCTGCCGTTTCCACACCCGCTGCTGGAAGGCGACCGAGCTCTGCTCCCAGCAGGAGCCGTTGCTGGAGGCGCGTCCGGACGGTGTGGACACCCACGCCAGCGCCTGCCACCACGCCGAGGTGCGGCAGGTGCTGGCAGCCGACTGACGCTCGAACCACGGGTGGGGCGCATGGGGAAGAATGTCCCCATGCGCCCCGCCATCGTCCTGCGCCCCAGCCGGTCCCGCTGGGGTGCCATCGCCGTCTCCGTGCTCGCCGTCGCCCTGCTCGTGGTGGAGGGCATCACTGGCGGCGCCGGGCAGATGCTGCGCTCGGGTGCCTGGTTGGGGGTCGTGTCAATGGCCTGCTGGCTGTTGTGGGGACTGTCCAGCGTCCGGCTGTTCGCCGACCGGCTGGTCGTGGACAACCCACTGACCCGCACCACCCTGCCGTGGCCCCAGGTCACCGGCGCCCGTGCCGAATGGGGACTGGTGGTGGAGGCCGCGGGGCGTGAGGTGCGCGCCTGGGCGGTGCCCTCCAAGGCCGGCCACTCCATGGTCTCCACGTCCTTCGACGGACACACGACCGTGATGGGCGGCCTCTCCCTCGAGAACGCCCCCGAACTCGGATCCCGCTCGCCCGACAGCCCCGCCGTGCACCTGAGCCTCGGGGCTGGTGCCGCTGCAGAGCTGATCCGCCAGGAGCTGCCGCTGCGCTCCCCGCGCCAGGATGATGCGGGAGCCAGCGTGCAGCGCACCCTGCACTGGGGACGCCTCGGTGTGCTGGTCGCGCTGGCCGTCCTGTGCGCCGTCACGACCCTGTGACCGCCGCGCCGCAGACCGCACGAGGCCCCGCCTGATGCCAGGCGGGGCCTCGTGCGCGTGGAGCCTGTCAGCTCACTTGGTGTAGCCGATGTCCTCGGCGTCGACCGTCTGGAAGGTGGCCGAGCCGTAGTTGGCGAGGTTCTTCGGGGTCGCGGTGTAGTCGATCCGGCGGTAGATCGGCAGCGTGTGCACCTCGTCCCAGATCAGCTTGTCGGCCTGGTTGCCCAGTTCCGCACGCTTGGTCTTGTCGGTCTCACGGGCGATCTGCGGGATCAGCTTCTCGATCTCGGGATTGATCAGCTGGGCGTAGTTCGAGCCCGAGGGCTCCTTCGAGCCCTCCACCTTCGCGCCGTAGATCTGGCGGACATTGGCCACCGGGTAGTTGGTGCCCTGCCAGGTGAAGGCGATCACGTCGAAGGAGCGTGCCTGCAGCACCTTCTGGTAGTCATCGGGCGCGGTGTTGACCATCTTGACCTCGATGCCGACCGCCGCGAGGTCCTTCTGCAGCAGCTTGCCCTCGTTCTCGCTGGTGGGGACACCGGTGAGCATCGTGTACTTGATGCTGAGCGGCTTGCCGTCCTTCTCGCGGATCGTCTTGCCCTCGGGGAGCTTCCAGCCCGCCTCCTCGAGCTGCTTCTTGGCGGCCTCGGGGTCGTAGGCGAAGTCCGCGGAGTTGTCCTTGTAACCCTCCTGGCCCGGCAGGTAGAAGTGGTTGCCGAGCATCAGCTCAGTGGGGTTGATCGGCAGGCCGACCAGGTCGGACTTGGCGATGGCCTCACGGTTGACGGCCTTGGCAATGGCCTGGCGCACGTTCAGGTCGGCCAGGGCACCGGCCTTGGAGTTGAAGGTGAAGTGGCGCCACTGACGGGAGCCGGCGGAGCGGATCTCGGCATCAGAACGCTTCTTGGCGGTGTTGACGGCCGTGGAGTTGATCATGGCGTCGACGACGTCGATCTCGTTGTTGGCGAAGGCATTGACATCGGCCGGGGTTTCCAGCTGGCGGAAGCTCACCTTGTCGAGCAGGGCCTTGTCGCCCCACCACTTGTCATTGCGCTTGAGGTGCAGCACCTTCTGCGAGGTGTCGATCTTGTCGAAGGTGAAGGGGCCGGTGTGCCACTCGGGCTTGAAGGTGCTCCAGCCCTTGTTGAAGACCTCGGGGTCGCTCATGCCCTCCTTGGGCCAGACATCGCTGAGCGCGCTCGACCAGTCCGGGTAGGCCGCCTTGAAGGTGACCACCACGTCGGTGGGCTTCTCGCCCTGGGTGACGCTGACGATCTCGTTGAAGCCGTCGGTGGAGCTGACGTCGAAGGCCTTGTTGGTGCCGTTGCAGGCCTTCCAGGTCGCCTCGTAGTCGGTCCAGTCGATGGTACGGCCGGAGTTCCACTTGGCCTTCGGGTTCAGGTGGAGGGTGACCACCTGGCCCTTGCCGTCCTTGGGCTCGGTGACCTCGTAGCTCTCGATGTAGTCCGGGTTCTCCTTGAAGGACGCATCCTCGGCGTAGATCCAGTTGCGCGGCATCGTGAACTGCATGATGCGGTCCTGGTCCACGGAGGTGCCGGTCACCACGTGGTAGTTCCAGTTGGTGGGCAGCTGGCTCACGGAGAAGCGGACCGAGCCACCCTCCTTGAGCTCGGAACGCGGCTTGATGTTCAGATCCGACAGCGTGGGGCCGGAGCCGTTGCCGGACTCAGTGCCGGAGCTGGACTTGGGGGCGCCGCAGGCCGAGAGGGCGAGGGCTCCCACGGCGAGGACGGCAACCGCCGATGCGGACTTGCGCACAGTGACCTCCGAGGGTTCATCGATGTCCAACCACGGTGGGGACATCCGGTTGCTCGAAAGCTATGCCAATTTCCAGTGGTCGGGAATGGCTGTCTCACCGCCGATACCACATCGTTATCTCACCGTGACGGGCGGGAGGTCTGTGCAAGGACGACGAGGGGCCGGTGCGGGATCACATCATGTGATCCCGCACCGGCCTTCGCTCACGTCCGGCTACGGGCTCCGGCGGCACTCAGAAGACCTGCAGGGCCTTCGGGAAGTGGCAGGCCACTTCCTGGTCTGCGCCCTGCACCAGCAGCGCCGGCCGCTCCTGGCTGCACCGGTTCTGGTTCGCGGCATCCAGCGTCTGGTAGCGCGGGCATCGGGTGTGGAAGGGGCAGCCCGCGGGCGGGTTGGCCGGGCTGGGCAGGTCCCCCTTCAGCACGATCCGGTCACGCTGGCGCTCCTTGGCCGGATCGGGCACCGGGATCGCCGACAGCAGGGCCGCGGTGTAGGGGTGCTGCGGGGCGTCGAAGACGTCGTCGACATCGCCGATCTCCACGATGTGCCCCAGGTACATCACCGCGACGCGGGTGGCGATGTGGCGCACCACCGACAGGTCGTGGGCGACGAACAGGTAGCTCAGGCCCAGCTCGGAGCGCAACTGCTCGAGCAGGTTCAGCACACCCGCCTGGATGGACACGTCCAGGGCGCTGACGGGCTCGTCGAGCACCAGCAGCTTGGGCTCCAGCGCCAGGGCGCGGGCGATGCAGATGCGTTGGCGCTGACCACCGGAGAAGTTGCGCGGGTAGCGGTTGGCGTGTGCCGGTTCCAGCCCCACCAGCGACATCAGCTCCCGCACCCGGGCCTGGATCTTGTCCTTCGGGTAGCCGTTGTACTTCAGCGGCTCGGCCAGGATGTCGAAGATCGGCATGCGCGGGTCGAGCGAGGCCATCGGGTCCTGGAAGACCACCTGCAGGTCCTCGCGAACCAGCTTGCGTCCGGCACCGTTGAGCTCGGCGACGTCCTTGCCCAGTACCACCACCTTGCCCTGCTCGGGCGCCTTGAGGCCCAGGATGCTCATGATGGTGGTGGTCTTGCCGCAGCCTGACTCCCCCACCAGCCCCAGGGTCTCACCGGCTCGGATGTCCAGATCGATGGCATCGACCGCGTGCACCGTGCCCACCTGGCGCTTGAAGACCGCACCCTTGGTCAACGGGAAGGTCTTGACCAGCCCTTCGACCCGCAGGACCTCCTCGCGTTCCTCGCGCGGGATCTCCAGCAGGGAGTGGGCCCGCTTCTTCGGAATTGGGTAGATTTCGGCATAGTGCAGGTCCTGCTCGGCGATCTCGTGGGTCCGCACGCAGGCCGCCAGGTGTGCCGGCTCGTCGGTGCTCGCCAAGGCCGGCTCCTGCACCCGGCAGCGCTCGGTCTCCATCGGGCAACGGGGCGCGAAGGGGCAGCCCTGCGGCAGGTTCAGCAGCGACGGCGGGTTCCCATCCACCGGGGTGAGCATCTCGTCGCGGCTCTGGTCCGGACGCGGAAGCGAACCCAGCAGGCCGATCGTGTACGGGTGGCGGGATCGGTAGAAGATCTCGTCCACCGTGCCGGCCTCGACGATCCGCCCGGCATACATCACGGCCACCTTGTCGGCCATGCCCGCCACGACGCCCAGGTCGTGGGTGATCATGACGACCGCGGCGCCCGTCTCGCGCTGGGCCACCTTCAGCAGGTCGATCACCTGGGCCTGGATGGTCACGTCGAGGGCAGTGGTGGGCTCGTCGGCGATGATCAGGTCAGGATTGTTGGCGATCGCCATGGCGATGACCACGCGCTGGCGCATGCCGCCGGAGAACTCGTGCGGGAAGGCCTTGGCGCGCACCTCCGGATTGGGGATGCCGACCATGCCGAGCAGCTCCAGCGCCCTGGCGTGGGCGTCGGCGTCCGACATCTTGTTGTGGATCTGCAGTGCCTCGACGATCTGGTCCCCGATCGTGTAGACGGGGGTCAGCGCCGACAGCGGGTCCTGGAAGACCATCGCCACCTTGCGGCCGCGGATGTTGCTCATCCAGTTGTCGTCACGGCCGACCAGCTCGGTGCCGTGCAGCTGGACCGAACCGTCGATGCGGGCGTTCTCGTCGAGCAGGCCCATGACCGCCATGGAGGTCACGGACTTGCCGGAACCGGACTCACCGACGATGCCGAGCACCTCGCCGCTGTTGACCGACAGGTTGACCCCGCGCACGGCATGCACGATGCCGTCCTCGGAGGGGAAGCGGACGTTCAGGTCGCTGACCTTGAGGACCGGGACCCCAGCCTGGGCGGTGGGCAGGTCGTGCCCTCCCACCTGGGTGGCCGAGGGATTCGTGGTGGGTGCGGGGTGGCTCATGCCTTGCCTCCGGACTTCGAGGACGGATCGATGGCGTCGCGCAGGGCGTCACCGATGAAGTTGACCGACACCAGGGTGAGCACCAGCAGGGCTGCGGGCGCCAGGAAGACCCACGGGAAGGTGGTGGCCGTCTGGTTGCCCTCGGCCAGCAGGGTGCCGAGCGAGGTGTCGGGGGGCTGGACGCCGAAGCCGAAGTAGCTGAGCGCCGTCTCGCTGATGATCGCGTAGGCCACCGCGAGGGTGCCATCGATGATCAGGTAGGAGGAGATGTTCGGGATGACGTGCTTGGTGATGATCACCCAGGAGGGGACGTTCATGAACCTGGCCGCGTTGACATAGTCCAGGTTCACCACACTCAGCGTCATCGCGCGCACCACACGGGCGCTCAGCATCCAGCTGAAGGCCACCAGCATCAGGATGAAGACCCAGGTCGCACCCTGGCGGCCGCCGAGGGTCTGGCTCAGGATGGCAATCAGCAGGAAGGAGGGGATCACCAGCATCAGGTCGATGATCCACAGGATGGTCTTCTCCACACGCTTGCCGAAGTAGGCGGCCGAGGCCCCCACGAGCGAGGCGATGATCACCTGCAGGATGGCGACGCTGAAGCCGATCATCAGTGACTTGCGCAGGCCCTCCATGCTCATCGCGAAGACATCGCGTCCGCCCTGGGTGGTGCCGAACCAGTGCAGGTTCGACGGAGGTGACAGGAACCAGTCGCTGTCGACGTCGTCGTACTTCCACTGGCCGATGTGGGGCCCGACCAGGGCCAGGAGCAGGATGAAGCCCAGCCCGATGACGCCGAGCTTGGCACTCAACGGGCGCCAGAAGCGCTTCATGATGAGTCGGCCGCGCGACATCTGCTTCTCGCCCTTGTCGAGCACCGGCTGCTCGTCGTCGGGCTTGCGCATCTCGTGCTTCTCGACATCGCCCAGCAGCTGGGCCGTCTTGGCGGTGGCATCCACCTCGGACTTGGGGCCGACTTCCGGTTCCATGTTCGTCATGTCGGAGCTCCTAGTTCGTGCGCACGCGCGGGTCGATGGCGGCGATGAGGATGTCGGACAGCACGGCGCCGGTGAGCACGCACACGCCCGAGAAGGCAGCCACGGCAACCGAACCGTTGATGTCCTGGGCGCCGATGGCCTCCACCGAGTAGGCACCCATGCCGTGCCAGCCGTAGATCTTCTCCGTCATGGCCGCGCCGGTGAAGACCAGGGCGACGCTGAAGGCCAGCTGCGTGGCCATCGGAATGATGGCATTGCGCAAGGCGTGACGGCGGATGGCCTTGCCCTTGCGCAGGCCCTTGGCTCGAGCGGTACGCACATAGTCGGCACCCAGCGTGTCCAGCATCAGGTTGCGCTGGTAGCGGGAGTAGCTGGCCATCTGCATCAGGGAGAGCGAGAGCGTCGGCAGCAGCAGGTGCTGCAGGCGGTCGAGCAGGCGCGGGAAGAAGCCGGGAGCGGACTGGCCGGTCTCGCCGATGAACTCGAAGACCGGGTAGCCCGCGGCCGTGTTGATCCAGGTGGCGATCATCTGCAGCGTCACGGCCAGCACGACGGTGGGCGTGGAGATCAGCAGCAGGGCCAGCAGCGAGAAGCCGCGGTCGGCGAAGGAGTACTGGCGCACCGCAGTCCAGGCGCCCAGGCTGACGCCGACCACCATGCCCAGCAGGGTGCCGATGCTCACCAGGCGCACCGAGACCCACACCTTCGTGGACATCAGTTCGTTGACCGCCTCACCCTTGGGCGTGTAGCCCCAGTTCCAGTGGCCGAAGACCTCCTTCAGCCAGCGGCTGTAGCGCAGCAGCGGCGAGGTGTCCGGGTTGATGTTGTAACTCGTGAGCGTGGCGTTGACCGCATCACGGTTCAGGTCGGGATTCGACCAGTCGAAGGCATTGCGTGGGTCCATCGTGACCGACGCCATCAGGTAGGCCAACGAGACTGCGATGAACAGCAGCACCGCGTAGTTGGCAAGACGCCGAAGCAGGAAGCGGAGCACGGACGTCCTTTCTGTGAGGTGCACGTGGCCCACCGGCATGGACCCTCGTCGCGTCGGCAACATTGCCTCCCGCTTCGAGCACCAGTCAAGGAATTGGGGCAACGGTGACCCAGTTGTGACCGAAGAATGACCTTTGCCGCAGGAGCCCCTCACAAGGATTGATCCCGTGGAACCTTCACGTCCCACCACTGCCCCACCGGCATGAGCTGCGCAACCGGGCATGCAGAACGGGGCAGCACCCGAAGGTGCTGCCCCGCTGCGTCAGACGGCGAGGGTCACAGCTCGGTGACCGAACCGCCCGCCTTCTCGATCTTCTCCTTGGCCGAGCCGGTGAACGCGTCAGCGCTCACCTGGACGGCAACCTGCAGGTCGCCGCTGCCCAGGACCTTGACCAGACGGCCGCTGCGGACAGCGCCCTTGGCCACGAGGTCGGCCACCGTGACGGCTCCACCCTCGGGGAAGAGCTCGCCGATGGTGCCGACGTTGACGACCTGGTACTCGGTGCGGAAGGGGTTCTTGAAGCCCTTGACCTTCGGCAGACGCATGTGCATCGGCATCTGGCCACCCTCGAAGGACTCGGGCACGTTCTTGCGTGCACCGGTGCCCTTGGTACCGCGGCCAGCGGTCTTGCCCTTCGAGCCCTCACCGCGGCCAACACGGGTCTTGGCGGTCTTCGCGCCGGGGGCAGGACGCAGGTGATGAACCTTCAACGCCATGTCACTCCACCTCTTCCACGGCCACGAGGTGCTGAACGGACTTGACCATGCCACGAATCTCGGGGCGGTCTTCCTTCACCACAACGTCGCCGATCCTCTTGAGACCCAGCGTGCGCAGGGTCTCCTTGTGGTTCTGCTTGCTGCCGATGCCAGACTTCAGCTGGGTCACCTTGAGACGAGCCATCAGTTGGACGCCCCTTCCTTGCGGGCCTTGAGCAGGGCGGCGGGGGCCACGTCCTCGACGGACATGCCGCGACGCTTCGCGATCTGCTCGGGCTCCTCCAGGCTCTGCAGTGCCTCGACCGTGGCGTGGACCACATTGATGGCATTGGGCGAGCCCAGGGACTTGGCCAGGATGTCGTGCACGCCAGCGCACTCCAGCACGGCGCGGACCGAGCCACCGGCGATGACACCGGTACCGGGCGAAGCCGGACGCAGCATCACGACACCGGCAGCCTTCTCGCCCTGCACGGAGTGCGGGATCGTGCGCTGGACCAGCGGCACCTTGAAGAAGTGCTTCTTGGCCTCCTCGACACCCTTGGCGATCGCCGCGGGCACCTCCTTGGCCTTGCCGTAGCCGACGCCCACGGTGCCCTCGCCGTCGCCCACCACAACCAGTGCGGTGAAGCTGAAGCGACGGCCACCCTGGACCACCTTGGCGACACGGTTGATCGCAACCACGCGCTCCAGGTACTCGGACTTGACCTCCTGCTGGCGGTTGTTGCCTCGACGGTCCTCACGACCCCGACGCTCGCCGCCTCCTGCACCGCCACCGCGGCGCTGAGTTTCACTCATCGTCTTTTGCCTTTCAGTCGTGATCAGAACCCGAGGCCAGCCTCGCGCGCGGCGTCAGCCAGCGCAGCGATGCGGCCGTGGTACTTGTTGCCGGCGCGGTCGAAGACCACCTGGTCGATGCCTGCAGCCTTGGAACGCTCGGCGATCAGCTCGCCGACCTTCTTGGCCTTGGCCGACTTGTCGCCCTCCGCACCGCGGACGGCAGCCTCCATGCTGGAGGCCTGGGCCAGCGTGTGGCCCTTCACGTCGTCGATCACCTGCACGCCGATGTGGCGCGCAGAACGGGTGACGACCAGGCGCGGACGCTCGGCCGAACCTGCGATCTTCTTGCGGCCACGAGCCTGGCGACGCAGACGCGACGCAGTCTTCGGAGCCAGTCCCTTGCGGACTGCCAGAGAGATAGCCATGGTCACTTACCAGCCTTTCCGACCTTGCGGCGAACCTGCTCGCCGGCGTAACGCACGCCCTTGCCCTTGTACGGCTCGGGCTTGCGGAGCTTGCGGATGTTGGCCGCGACCTCGCCGACCACCTGCTTGTCGATGCCCTGCACGCTGAAGGCGGTGGGCTTCTCGACGGCAAAGGTGATGCCCTCGGGGGCATCGACGATGACGGGGTGCGAGAAGCCGAGCGCGAACTCCAGCTGCTTGGGACCCTTGGAGATGACGCGGTAGCCGACGCCAACGATCTCGAGCTTCTTCTCGTAGCCCTCGGTGACACCGATGACCATGTTGTTCACCAGGGTGCGGGTCAGGCCGTGCAGCGAGCGGCTCTCACGCTCGTCATTGGGGCGAGCGACCTCCAGGAGGCCCTCGTCATTCTTCGTGATCTTGATCGGCTCGGGGACGACGTGGCTCAGGGTTCCCTTGGGACCCTTCACCTCGACGTTCTGGCCATCCAGCTTCACCTCGACACCGGACGGGACGGTGATCGGGAGCTTGCCAATACGTGACATCAAATTCTCCTTATCAGTCTCGCCGGGTCACCAGACGTAGGCGAGGACTTCGCCGCCCACGGACTTGGCATGTGCTTCGCCGTCGGTCAGCAGACCCTGCGAGGTGGAGATGATGGCGATGCCCATCCCACCCAGAACCTTGGGCAACGCAGTCGACTTGGCGTAGACGCGCAGGCCGGGCTTGCTGATGCGACGGAGCCCAGCGATGGCGCGCTTGCGGTCCTCGCTGAACTTCAGGGTGATCTTGAGGGTCTTGCCGACCTCGCCCTCACCGGGCTCGACGACCTCGAAGTCACTGATGTAACCCTGGGCCTTGAGGATCTCGGCGATACCCACCTTGATCTTCGAGCTCGGCATCGAGGTCTCGTCGTGGAATGCCTGGTTGGCATTGCGCAGACGCGTGAGCATGTCTGCGATCGGATCAGTCATTGTCATGGCTGTTTGCACTTCTTTCTCGCGACGGTTTCATGCCCGGGTACACCCAGACATGACCTTTCGCGCTTTGTCCCGACCGGCGGCCGGGAAGATCTGGTGCGCACTGTGCCTCGGCGAGGCCATGCGCGGTGTGCGCCGACGGTGGGTCGAAACCCACCGTCGGCGCCGGGTTCAGCGGTTCAGCGTCACCAGGATGACTTGGTCACGCCGGGCAGCTGGCCGGCGTGGGCCATCTCGCGCAGGCACACGCGGCACAGACCGAACTTGCGGTAGACCGACTTCGGTCGACCGCACTTCTGGCAGCGGGTGTAGGCGCGGACGCCGAACTTGGGGGTACGAGCCTGCTTGACCTTCAGGGCTGTCTTGGCCATGGTTCAGCGCCTCACTTCTTCTTCTTGTAGTACGCCGGACCGCGACGCACCTTCTTGGCCTTGGGGTCGTCGACCTCCTTGAAGGGGAAGCCGAGGTGCTTGAGCAGCGCCTTGCCCTGCTCATTGTTCGAGGCGGTCGTCACGAAGGTGATGTCCATGCCACGAACGCGGTCGATCTTGTCCTGGTCGATCTCCAGGAACATGACCTGCTCGTTGAGGCCGAAGGTGTAGTTGCCCAGACCGTCGAACTGGTTGCCGTTGAGGCCGCGGAAGTCGCGGATTCGCGGCAGGGCCAGCGTCAGCAGACGGTCGGCGAACTCCCACATCCGGTCGCCACGCAGCGTGACGTGGCAGCCGATGGGCTGGCCCTCACGCAGCTTGAACTGGGCGATCGACTTGCGGGCCTTGGTCACCTGCGGCTTCTGGCCGGTGATGGCGGTCAGGTCGCGGATGGCGCCGTCCATGACCTTGGAGTCATTGGCGGCGTCGCCGACACCCATGTTCACCACGATCTTGGTGAGGCCGGGAATCAGCATCGGGTTGGCGAAGCCGAACTCGTCCTGCAGCGCGGGGCGGATCTCCTCGCGGTACTTCTGCTTCAGGCGAGGCAGCTCACGGGTGGTGGTGGTCTCGGTGCTCATCAGATCTCCTCCCCCGTCTTGCGAGCGATGCGGACGCTGCGGGTGGTCGTGTACTCCGAGCCGTCGGGACGACGCTTGGAGACCTCGACGCGCTTGTAGCCGACGCGGGTCACCTGGGCGTCCTTGCCGGTACCGATGACCAGCTGGACGTTGGAGACGTGGATGGGGGCCTCGGACGCGATGATGCCGCCCTTGGTCTGCTGGCCGGCCGCATTGGCCTGGTCGCGCAGGTGACGCTTGGCGATGTTGACGCCCTCGACGGTCACGCGCTCGCGTTCGACATCGACGGCGATGACCTCGCCGATGGTGCCCTTGTCCTTGCCAGCGATGACCTTGACGCGGTCACCCTTCTTGACGTGGAGCGACTTCATGTCAGATCACCTCCGGGGCGAGCGAGACGATGCGCATGTACTTCTTGTCGCGCAGCTCACGGGCAACCGGGCCGAAGATGCGGGTGCCGCGGGGCTCCCCGTCGTTCTTCAGGATCACGGCCGCGTTCTCGTCGAACTTGATGTAGGAACCGTCGACGCGACGGGCTTCCTTGACGGTGCGAACGATGACGGCCTTGACGACGTCACCCTTCTTCACGTTGCCGCCGGGGATGGCATCCTTGACGGTGCACACGATGGTGTCGCCGAGACCGGCGTAGCGGCGCTTCGAGCCACCGAGAACACGGATGCACAAGAGTTCCTTGGCACCAGTGTTGTCGGCGACCTTGAGCCGCGACTCCTGCTGGATCATTGATTCTCCTTCGCTTCACCGGTTCCCGTGAGGGCCTGATGAAGCTTGATCTGGTCCCCCTGGATTTTGCCAGGAGGGGTGGACAACCCCGGGCCGAAGCCCGCAGGCAATGGGCCCCAGGCCCTGGGCCGAGAGATCGAGGACCCGAATCCCCGAGGGAAATTTGGGCACGACAGTCTCCAAGCCAACTTCTCAAGTCTAAACCAGACGGGACTTGAGCACCAATCGAGGGTGGTGCGCTCCCCCATCCGCCGACATGACGAGGGGCCCGTCCTGGTGGACGGGCCCCTCGTCAGCGTGTTGCAGAGGCAACATCGATCACTTGGCGCGTTCGATGACCTCGATCAGGCGCCAACGCTTGGTGGCGGAGGTGGGACGGGTCTCCATGATGCGGACCCGGTCACCGGTGCCGGCGTCGTTGGTCTCGTCGTGGGCCTTGAGGCGCACGGTCTTGGTCATGACCTTGCCGTAGAGGGGGTGCTTCACGCGGTCCTCGACGGACACGACGATCGTCTTGTCCATCTTGTCCGACACGACCAGACCCTCGCGAACCTTGCGGCTCGAGGTACGGCCCTCGGTCTCGACAGTGGTGTTCTCGCTCATGTCAGGCCTTCTTCTCAGGGTCGTCGACGATGCCCAGGTTGCGCTCCTGGAGCACGGTGTAGATGCGGGCGATGTCCTTGCGAACCTCACGCAGACGTCCATGGGACTCCAGCTGGCCGGTGGCGGCCTGGAAGCGCAGCGTGAACAGCTCTTCCTTCAGCTCGAGGACCTTGGCATTCAGGTCGTCACGGCTGAGGCCGCGCAGTTCGGCGGCGGTGGCAGTGGTCTTTGCCATCAGATTTCACCTGCTTCGCGCTTGATGAAGCGAGCCTTGAAGGGCAGCTTGTGGATCGCCAGGCGCATGGCCTCGCGAGCGGTCTCCTCATCAACACCGGAGAGCTCGAAGAGCACACGGCCGGGCTTGATGTTGGCGACCCAGAACTCGGGCGAACCCTTGCCGGAGCCCATTCGGGACTCGGCAGGGTGCTTGGTCAGCGGGCGGTCGGGGTAGACGTTGATCCACACCTTGCCACCACGCTTGATGTGACGGGTCATGGCGATACGAGCAGCCTCGATCTGACGGTTGGTCAGGTAGGAGCTCTCCAGGGCCTGGATGCCGTACTCACCGAAGGCGAGCTTGGTGCCACCCTTGGCCATGCCGTCACGCTTGGGGTGGTGCTGCTTGCGGTACTTCACACGACGAGGAATCAGCATGCTCAGGCTCCTGCGTTCTCGGCCGCCGGTGCCTGGCTCTGCTGGGCCTCGGCGGGATTGTCATTGCGCGCCTGGTCGGCACGACGGCGTCCACCGCGCTCCGGACGGTCGCCACGGCCACGGCCACGGCCGGGACGCTGGCGGCCACCGGGGGCGGCGGCGCGGGCGGCCTTCTGGGCAGCGCGCTCGGCGCGGGTGCCGGTGACGTCGCCCTTGTAGATCCAGACCTTCACGCCGATGCGGCCGTAGGTGGTCCGGGCCTCGTAGAAGCCGTAGTCGATGTCGGCACGCAGGGTGTGCAGAGGCACACGGCCTTCGCGGTAGCCCTCGGAGCGGCTCATCTCGGCTCCGCCCAGACGGCCGGAGCACTTGATGCGGATGCCCTGGGCACCCGAACGCATCGCAGTCTGCTGAGCCTTGCGCATCGCGCGGCGGAAGGCCACGCGGGCGCCGAGCTGCTCGGCCACACCCTGGGCAACCAGCTGGGCATCGATCTCGGGGTTCTTGACCTCGAGGATGTTCAGCTGGATCTGCTTGCCGGTGAGCTTCTCCAGTGCACCGCGGATGCGCTCCGCCTCGGCGCCATTGCGGCCGATGACGATGCCCGGACGAGCGGCGTACAGGAAGATGGTCACGCGCTCGGAACGACGCTCGATCTCGATCGAGGAGATGCCGGCACGCTCGAGGTTCTTGAGCAGGTACTGGCGGATCTTGACGTCTTCACCAACGAAGGCCGCGTACTGCTTCTCGGCGTACCAGCGGGTCTTGTGGTCGGTGGTGATGCCGAGGCGGAAGCCATGCGGGTTGATCTTCTGGCCCATGCTCAGGCTCCCTTCTTGCTCTCAGTGGCGGTCTTGTTGGTCTTGGGCTCGACAACCACGGTGATGTGGCTGGCGCGCTTGAGGATGCGGCTCGCGGAGCCCTTCGCGCGGGGACGGATGCGACGCATGGTCACGCCCTCGTCGACGAAGATCTGCGAGACGAACAGGTCGTCGGCACGCAGGTTCTCGGTGTTCTCCGCGTTGGCGACGGCCGAGGCCAGCACCTTGTAGACGGGATCGGATGCGGCCTGCGGGGCGAACTTCAGCGTGACCAGGGCATCGTTGACGCCCATTCCACGCACGAGGTCGACGACGCGACGCACCTTCATCGGGCTCATCCGGACGTGACGCGCGATGGCGTACGAGCCAGGACGATCCCCGAGCAGGGCAGCGCGACGGCTGGGCCGGCTTTCGTTGTTGCTCATTGCTTGATCTGTTCCTTGTCTCGCCCGCTCAGCGGCGGCGCGCCTTCTTGTCGTCCTTCACGTGACCCTTGAAGGTACGCGTGGGAGCGAACTCGCCCAGCTTGTGGCCGATCATGGCCTCGGTCACGAAGACCGGGACATGCTTGCGGCCGTCGTGCACGGCGATGGTGTGACCCAGCATGTCGGGCACGATCATGGATCGGCGCGACCAGGTCTTGATGACGTTCTTGGTTCCCTTTTCGTTCTGGGCATCGACCTTCTTGGCCAGGTGCTCGTCGACGAAGGGACCCTTCTTCAAACTACGAGGCATGTTTTCTCAGGCTCCCAATCAGCGCTTCTTGCCGGACTTGCGGCGACGGATGATGAGGCGGCTGCTCGCCTTGTTCTTGTCGCGGGTGCGACCCTCAGGCTTGCCCCAGGGCGACACCGGGTGACGACCACCCGAGGTACGGCCCTCGCCACCACCGTGCGGGTGGTCGATCGGGTTCATGACCACACCACGCACGGTCGGGCGGACGCCCTTCCAGCGGCTGCGGCCAGCCTTGCCCCAGTTGATGTTGGACTGCTCGGCATTGCCGACGGCTCCAACGGTGGCGCGGCAGCGCACGTCCACCATGCGCATCTCGCCCGAAGGCATGCGCAGCGTGGCGTGCTTGCCCTCGCGAGCGACCAGCTGGATCGACGCGCCGGCGCTACGGCCGAGCTTCGCGCCGCCACCGGGACGCATCTCCACGGCGTGCACGGTGGTGCCGACCGGGATGTTCTTGAGGGCCAGGTTGTTGCCGGGCTTGATGTCGGCACCTTCACCGGCGCTGACCGTCGCACCCTGGGCCAGGCCCTGGGGAGCGATGATGTAGCGCTTCTCACCATCGGCGTAGTGCAGCAGCGCGATGCGGGCGGTGCGGTTGGGGTCGTACTCGATGTGAGCGACCCTGGCCGGCACGCCGTCCTTGTCGTAGCGCTTGAAGTCGATGATGCGGTAGGCCTGCTTGTGGCCACCACCGATGTGACGGGTGGTGATACGGCCAGAGTTGTTGCGGCCACCGGTCTTCGACTTGGGGGCCAGCAGCGACTTCTCCGGCGTGGAACGAGTCAGTTCGACGAAGTCGGCCACGCTCGAGCCGCGACGGCCCGGCGTAGTCGGCTTGTACTTACGGATACCCATGAGGTCTCAGTTTCCTTGTCTCAGCGTCCGTCCGGTCAGGCGACCGGACCTCCAAAGATGTCGATGCGCTGGCCTTCGGCCACGGACACGATCGCGCGCTTGGTGTCAGGACGCTTGCCCATGCCGAAGCGGGTGCGGCGCGTCTTGCCGGGGCGGTTGATGGTGTTCACACCGGTGACCTTGACGTTGAAGATGGCCTCGACGGCGATCTTGATCTCGGTCTTGTTCGCGTGCGGGGCGACGAGGAAGGTGTACTTGTTCTCGTCGAGCAGCCCATAGCTCTTCTCGCTCACGACCGGCGCGAGCAGGATGTCGCGGTGGTCGCGGATCTTCACAGATTCGGTCACTTCTGGGTCTCCTCTGCAGCGGCCTCGGACTCGGTGGCCACGGCCTTGACGCTCTTGCCCTTGGCGGGACCAGCGGTGTAGGTGTCCAGGGCGGCCTTGGTGAAGACCACGCCGTCGTTGACCAGGACGTCATAGGCGTTGAGCTGGTCAACGGCGATGACATGCACGGTGGCGACATTGCGCAGGCTCATCCAGGTGACCTCGTCGGTGCGATCGAGGACCACCAGCAGCTTGCTGACGTCACCGACGGCCGAGAGGGTCTTGAGGGCAGCCTTGGTGTTGGGGGTCTCACTGGACACGATCTGGTCCAGGACGAAGACCTTGCCGTCACGAGCGCGATCGGACAGGGCACCCTTGATCGCGGCGGCGATCATCTTCTTGGGGGTGCGCTGGCTGTAGCCGTGGGGCTGGGGACCGTGAACGGTGCCACCGCCGACCCAGATGGGCGAACGACGCGAGCCGTGACGGGCACGACCGGTGCCCTTCTGGCGCCAGGGCTTGATGCCACCGCCGCGGACCTGGCCGCGGGTCTTGGTGGCGTGCGTGCCCTGGCGGGCCGCGGCCTGCTGGGCCACGACGACCTGGTGGATCAGCGGGATGTTGGTCTGCACGTCGAAGATCTCCGCGGGGAGATCGACGGTGCCGGCCTTGTTGCCGTCGACGCCGAGGACGTCGACCTTCAGCGACTCGCTCATGCGACATCACCCTTCTTGGCAGCGCTGCGAACGACGACCAGCGAACCCTTGTTGCCCGGGATCGCGCCGCGGACCAGGATGAGGCCGCGCTCGGCGTCGACAGCGTGGATGGTCAGGTTCTGGACGGTGACCTTGTCGACACCCATGCGACCGGCCATGCGCATTCCCTTGAAGACGCGACCGGGGGTCGAGCAGCCACCGATGGAGCCCGGCGAGCGGTGCTTGCGGTGCACACCGTGGGTGGCGCGCAGACCCTTGAAGCCGTGGCGCTTCATGACACCGGCGGTGCCCTTGCCCTTGCTCACGCCGGTGACGTCGACGACGTCGGCGGAGGCGAAGGTCTCGGCGGTGATCTCCTGGCCCAGGGTGTACTCCGAGGCATCGGAGGTGCGCAGCTCGACGAGGTGCTTGCGCGGGTTCACGCCAGCCTTCTCGAAGTGGCCGCCCACGGGCTTGGTGACCTTCTTGGTCTTGATGGCGCCAAAGCCGAGCTGGACGGCGTTGTAGCCGTCGACCTCGGGGGTGCGCACCTGGGTGACGACACAGGGGCCGGCCTGGATCACGGTCACGGGGACGACGCGGTTGTTCTCGTCCCACAGCTGGGTCATGCCGAGCTTGGTGCCCAGCAGACCCTTCACCTTGCGTTCGGTTGCAGTCATGTTCTCAGACCTCACGGGAGCTTGATCTCGATGTCCACACCGGCCGGCAGGTCGAGTCGCATCAGCGAGTCGACCGTCTTCGGGGTGGGATCGAGGATGTCGATGAGCCGCTTGTGGGTGCGCATCTCGAAGTGCTCGCGGCTGTCCTTGTCCTTGTGGGGCGAACGGATCACACAGAACACGTTCTTCTCGGTCGGAAGCGGCACCGGGCCGGCAACCTTGGCACCCGTACGGGTCACCGTGTCGACGATCTTGCGCGCCGACGAGTCGATGACCTCATGGTCATAGGCACGGAGCCTGATGCGGATCTTTTGTCCCGCCACAGTTGTTCCTTCTACTCGTCCAAGCTTGGTCCGGAGGATTCCGGCTTTCGCGTCGGAGGACCCGGATGGGTCCTCCCCTCTGCTCGATGGGAGGTCTTGACCTTCGGGAAGTGGCCTCCACGGCCATGCATTTCCCTCGATCCCCGACCCCCGCGGTCGGGCGTGTCGCAACTGTGTGGCACCTACAAACGCTCTTTTCCGTTGTTGGTGCCCACTTCAGTTCCGATCACACGGCGACTGCCCAGGATCAGGACGCACCTCATGTGACGCGCCATCTCCATCGGAGCAACTTGACGATTCTGGCATGTCCACACCATCGAACACAAATTGGCCACCAAGTCCCTTCCGCCCCTGCCCTGGGAGTGGCAGGCTTGGCGGCCAGCCCCCAGAGACGACGGGCAAGGAGCCGACATGGACGTCGAAGTTGCGGAGGTCAGGGACTTCCTCGCCGAACACCACCCCTTTGGGGACCTCCCGCCCGAGCTGCTCTCCCAGCTCTCGGGCAGGCTCCAGGTGCGCTACCACCGCCGCGGCACTCCCCTGCTGCAGGTGGGGGTGGCCAACAACCACCTCTACATCCTGCGCTCCGGTGCCGTGGACGTGCGCGATGCCGACGGCGAGCTGGTCGAGCGCTGCGAGCCCGGGGCCAGCTTCGGGAGTTCGTCGCTGTCCTCACAGGGGCCCTCGCGCTTCGACATCACCACCATCGAGGACAGCCTCGTGCTGGTGATGGACGCCCCGGTCTTCCGGCACCTGGTGGACCATGTCGACAGCTTCCGCGACTTCTTCGACCAACAGTCGGCCCGTCGTTTGAGCCGGGCGGTGGAGAGCCAGTCGACCGACGGCGAGGGTGCGACGAGCTGGCTGCGCCTGCGCGTCGAGCAGGTGGGCACCCCCGATCCCGTCAGCATCGATGCGGAGGCCAACATCCGCTCGGCCGCGCAGCTGATGACCGAACGGCGCATCTCCGCGCTGCTGGTGACCCAAGGAGGCCAGATGGCGGGCATCCTCACCGACCGGGACATCCGCTCCAAGGTGGTCGCCTCCGGGCTCGACACCAGTGCTCCGGTCTCGCAGGTGATGACCCGCTCCCCCGTCCAGGTGGAGCCCGGCACGACCGCCGTCGATGCCCTGGTGACCATGACGGCCCACGGCATCCACCACCTGCCGGTGGTCGACGGAAGCCGGGCCGTGCGCATGGTGACCGCGGGCGACCTGGTGCGACTGCAACAGACCAACCCCGTCTTCCTGGTCACCAGGATCATGAAGCAGGACGACGTGGAGGGGCTCTCGCGCACCAGTGTCCGCAGCCAGCAGCTCGCCGGTCAGTTGCTCGACCAGGGCGCCTCCGCCGAGGATGTCCACCGTCTGCTCACCTCGGTCGCCGATGCCGTCACCCGACGACTGGTGGACCTGGGCCGGGCGCGCCTGGGTCCGGAGCCGGGGCCGTGGGCGTGGCTGGCGCTGGGATCCCAAGGGCGGCGCGAGATCAGCGTCCACTCCGACCAGGACACGGCGATCGTCGTGGCCGATGGGGTCCTGGACCTGCCCGGGGCCCGGGACTGGTTCGATCAGATGGCCACCTGGGTCACGCAGGGCCTCGAACGGTGCGGACAGCCACTGTGTCCCGGTGACGTGATGGCCACCAACCCCCGGTGGAGGCTGGACCAGGAGGGATGGCTGCGCCAGTTCGAGCAGTGGACCGGCCAGCCCGATCCGGACAATGTCCTCAACAGCCAGATCTCCTTCGATGCCCGCACCGTGGTCGGGCCTGCGGAACTGTTCGAGACGGTACGGCGCCGCGCCCTGTCAGAGGCCTCCCAGTCCCCCCGCTTCCTCGGGCACCTGGCCGCCCAGGCGGTGGGGCGCCGCCCCCCGACGGGCTTCTTCCGGGGCCTGGTGCTGGCGGCGCGTGGCGAGCGCGACCACTTCGACGTCAAGGCCGAGGGTCTTCATGCCATCATCGAGACCGCGCGCGTCCATGCCCTGTCGCGCCGGGTCGAGGCAGTTGGCACTCTGGAGCGACTCGAGGCCTGCCAGCGGATGGGGATGGACAGCCTGCAGGAGCTGGCCGATGCCTTCCGCTTCCTCAGCCACGTCCGCCTGGTGCACCAGGCACGCCAGGTGGAGGCCGGCCATCCGACGGACAACATCGTCACCGTCGAGGAGCTGAGCCCCTCGGAGCGTCGCCACCTCAAGGACGTCTTCTCCGCCGTACAGGATGCCCAGCAGGCCCTCGAGTACGGCCACCAGACCCACCTGATGCGCTGAGGAGCCTGGCATGGGACTGTTCCGCCGCTCACCCGCCCGGCCGCCAGCAGGGCCGCTGGCCGAGTTCGCCGCCCACGCGCCGGACCCGCCCCAGCAGACCGCGGCCACGCTCCGGTTGCTGGCCGTCGACATCGAGACCACCGGCCTGGACCCGGCGAAGGACCACCTGCTCAGCATCGGCTTCGTCCCCGTCGACGGGGACAGCATCATCCTTGGAGGCGCCGGACAGGTCTTGGTGCGCCCGGAGGTGGCGGTTGGCCAAAGCGCGACCTTCCACCACCTGACCGATGACCAGCTGGCCGACGGCCGCTCCCTGGAGGTGGCCCTGACGCTGTTGCTGCGGGCCCTGCAGGGCCGCGTGATGCTGGCCCACCACGCCGGTATCGAGAGCGGCTTCCTGGCTGCAGCCTGCCGGCGCACCTGGGGCGCCGCCCCTGAGTTCGTGAGCGTCGACACCCTGCAACTGCAGTACCGGCTGTTGTGCCAAGGCTTCGACGACGAGCCGGCCCAGGGGGCCCTGCGGCTGCACGCTGCGCGCGACCAGTTCGGCCTGCCCCGCTACCGGGCCCACGACGCCCTCACCGACGCGCTGGCCTGCGCCGAGCTCTACCTCGCCCAGGTCGCCCAGCTGGGGTGGCAGACACCGCTCAAGAAACTACGCTGAGGGGGCGCTGCCACCCGACTGCTCAGAGGCTCTCGCGAAAGGCCCTGAGCCTGGCCAGTGAGGAGTCACGGCCCAGCAGCTCCATGGACTCGAACAGCGGCGGCGAGACATTCGAGCCGGTGATCCCGACGCGCACCGGGGCGAAGGCGAACTTGGGCTTGATGCCCATCTCGTCGACCAGCCGGGCGCGCAGGACGGCCTGGATGGCGTCGGACTCGAAGGCCTCCAGGCCCTCCAGGGCGGCGATGGACGCGTCCAGCACCTCGGCGGCGTCCTCACGGAGCTTGCCGATGACCTCGACCGGAGCCTTGATGTCGCGGTCCTCGGCGAAGAGGAAGGCGAGCTTCGCACGGGCCTCCGAGAGCAGCACCAGCCGCTCCTGGATCAGCGGCGTGGCACCCACGAGCAGGCGACGGCCGGCCTCGTCGAGCGCGGGCAGCTCCTGCTCGGCCCAGAACTGCTCGATGCGCCCAGCCAGCTCCTCGGCGTCCATCCTGCGGATCCACGCACCGTTGAGCCAGTTCAGTTTGTCGAGGTCGAAGATCGGGCCGGACGCGTTGACCTTGTGCCAGTCGAAGGCGGCCACGAACTCGTCGAAGGTCTGCACCTCGACGTCCTTGACGCCCTCCGCCGCCTCATGGACCGGCGGGTAGCCCAGCAGCATCAGGAAGTTCAGCAGGGCCTCGGGCAGGTAGCCCTGCTCCCGGAACCAGGTCAGGCGCGCAGCAGGGTTCTTGCGCTTGCTGATCTTGGACTTGTCCGTGTTGCGCAGCAGGGGCATGTGGGCGAAGCGCGGAGCCTCGAGACCGAGCCACTTGTACAGCAGCAGGTGCTTCGGGGTGGAGCTGATCCACTCCTGCCCACGCACCACGTGGGTGATGCCCATCAGGTGGTCGTCGACCACCACGGCAAGGTGGTAGGTGGGGAAGCCGTCGGTCTTGAGGATGACCTGGTCGTCGGGGCGAGGCGCCCTGGTCGGTCCGGCCACCAGGTCGTCGAAGGTGAGTTCCACGTCGTCGGGCACCAGCATGCGCACCACCGGGGTCTCCTGGTAGCCGGGCAGCTTGGCCCGCTCCTCCTGGGTCAGGCCCAGGCACAGGCGGTCATAGCCGATCACCTCGCGCTTCTCGGCCTGCTGCTGCTCGCGCATCTGCTTGAGACGCTCGGGGCTGCACCAGCACTGGTAGGCGTGGCCGTCGGCGATCAGCTGGTCGACAAAGGGCTTGTAGGTCTCCAGGCGCTCCGACTGACGGTAGGGGCCGCGCTCGCCTCCCTGCTGCGGGCCCTCGTCGGGGGCCAGGCCGAGCCAGGCCAGCGTCTGGTAGATCTGCTCCTCGGAGCCCTCCACCAGACGCGCCTGGTCGGTGTCCTCGATGCGCAGCACGAAGGAGCCCCCGGTGCGCACGGCCCAGGTCTTGTCGAACAGGGCCATGTAGGCGGTGCCGACGTGGGGATCCCCGGTCGGTGAGGGCGCCACGCGCAGACGGGCGGGCTTCTCGGCAGGATTCTGGGGGGCGGCGGTGCCGCTGGAGCGCAGTTCAGACATGATGCCCCGAGCCTATCGTCCGGGGCTGGCCGCACGGCCACCCACGCACCGCCACGGGCGCGCTGCCCATGCTAGTTTCGTCGCCATGACCGCGCCTGCTCCCGTGCCCGCCAGCAATGACTTCATCCGCGATGCCGTGCGTCGTGACAACGAGCAGGGAACCTATGGCGAACGGGTCCAGACCCGCTTCCCCCCGGAGCCCAATGGCTTCCTGCACATCGGCCATGCCAAGGCGATCGTGCAGAACTTCTCGGTGGCCGAGGAGTTCGGTGGCGTGTGCAACCTGCGCCTGGACGACACCAACCCGGGCACCGAGGAGGGCGAGTTCGTCGACTCCATCAAGGAGGACATCGCCTGGCTGGGATATGAACCCGGCATCACGGTGCACGCCTCGGACTACTTCGACCAGCTCTACAGCTGGGCCGAGTACCTGGTCGAGCAGGGACTGGCCTATGTCGACGACCAGGACGGCGAGACGATCAGTGCACAGAAGGGCGGCTTCGGGGTCCCCGGCACCAACTCGCCCTTCCGCGATCGCCCGGCTGCCGAGAGCCTCGACCTGCTGCGCAGGATGAAGGACGGCGAGTTCCCCGACGGCTCGCGCTGCCTGCGCGCCAAGATCGACATGGCCTCGGAGAACATGTGGCTGCGTGATCCGGTCATGTACCGCATCCGCCACGCCGAGCACCACAACACCGGCACCACCTGGTGCATCTACCCCACCTATGACTGGGCCCACGGCCAGTCCGATGCCATCGAGGGTGTCACGCACTCGCTGTGCAGCCTGGAGTTCGACTCCCACCGCCCGCTCTACGACTGGTTCCTGGAGCACCTGCCGCTGCCCAAGGACAAGCCGCGCCAGATCGAGTTCGCCCGCCTGGAGCTCACCCACGTCATCACCTCCAAGCGCCGACTGAAGAAGCTCGTCACCGACGCAGTGGTGGACGGCTGGGACGACGCCCGGATGCCGACGCTGCGGGGAATGCGCCGGCGTGGCTACCCCGCCGGCGCCATCCGCGCCTTCATGACCGCAATCGGCACCACCCGCAACAACTCGGTCAAGGCCATCGAGGAGTTCGAGTCCTTCGTGCGCCGCGAGCTCAACCAGACCGCCCAGCGCCGCATGGTGGTGCTGCGCCCGCTGAAGCTCACCATCACCAACTGGCCCACTGACGAGCAGGGCGAGCCGGTGGTGGACTGGTTCGAGGTGACCAACAATCCCGAGTGCCCCGAGGACGGGCTACGCAAGGTGCCCTTCTCGGGCAGCCTCTACATCGAGCAGGAGGACTTCGCCGAGGTCCCCCCGCCCAAGTACTTCCGCCTCACGATCGACCGTGAGGTGCGCCTGCGCGGCGCCTACTTCGTCAAGGCCCACGACGTGGTCAAGGACGAGGACGGCAACGTCGTCGAGGTACTGGCCACCTATGACCCCGCCACGCGCGGTGGCGACGCCCCCGACGGCCGCAAGGTGAAGTCCACGATGCACTGGGTCTCGGCCCCGCACGCCGTCGAGGCCAGCGCCGTGCTCTACGAGCGCCTGTTCACCGCCCCCAACCCGGGCGCAGCCACCGGGGAACCGCTCGACGACCTCAACCCCGCCTCGCGGGAGGTGCTCACCGGCTGCAAGGCAGAGCCGATCCTGGCCGAGGCCGAGCCGGGCGAGGTCGTCCAGTTCGAGCGCACCGGATACTTCGCCTGCGACCCCGACCAGTCCATGCTCTTCCACCGCACCGTGGGCCTGCGCGACGAGTGGGCCAGCCTGCAGAAGAAGAAGGGCTGACGAGCAACTGCCGCTAGGCTCGGGCCCATGCGACCCACCTCCACCTATCGGCTGCAGATCACTCCCGACTTCACCCTCACCGACGCCGCAGGGCTCGTCGACCAGCTCGACGAGCTCGGCGTCGGTGCCCTGTACCTGTCTCCTCTGCTCACCTCCACCACCGGGTCGCAGCACGGCTATGACGTGACCGACCCCACCTCGCTGGATCGGCAGCGCGGCGGTGAGGGGGGCTGGCGCCAGCTGGTGGAGGCGGCCCGCGCCAAGGGCTTGGGCATCGTGCTGGACATCGTCCCCAACCACCTGGGCATCGCCAAGGCCTGGGAGAACCCCGCCTGGTGGAGTGTCCTGGCCGAGGGCGAGGACTCCCCCTACGCCCGCTGGTTCGACGTCGACTGGTCGGCCGGACCGATCAGCGTCCCCGTCCTGGGCGCGTGGGAGGACCTGGACGGACTGAGCCTGTCGGACGACCTGCGGGAGCTCTCCTTCTACGAGCACCGCTTCCCGGTGGCCGAGGGCACCGCCCAGCCGGGTGACAGCCCGCGCGAGGTGCACGACCGCCAGCACTACCGCCTGGTCCCCGGAGCCCTGGGCAATGACCTGCTCACCTACCGCCGTTTCTTCGCGGTGGCCACGCTGGCCGGTGTGCGGATGGAGGACCCCGAGGTCTTCGAGGCCACGCATTCCCGCGTCGCCCAGATGGTGGCCGATGGTCAGCTCGACGGGATCCGCGTGGACCATCCCGACGGCCTGCGCGACCCCAAGGGCTACTTCGACCAGCTGGCGGCGCTGGCCCCGGAGGCTTGGATCGTCGCAGAGAAGATCCTCGAGCACGGCGAGGAGCTCCCGGACTGGAAGGTCTCTGGCACCAGCGGCTACGACGCCATGACCGAGGTCGGTCTCCTGCTCGTCGATCCGGCCGCAGAGGACGCCTTCACCAGCGACTACCAGCGCCGCACCGGCGACGAGCTCACCGTCGAGCAGCACATCCTGCAGGGCAAGCAGTGGATGGCCACCGAGATGTTCGGGGCCGAGACCCGTCGCCTGCTCTCCCTGCTCGACCATGGTGACTTCTCCGACGAAGAGCTCGCCCAGGGCTTGCACCAGGTCTCCGCCCGGATGGCCGTCTACCGCAGCTACCTGCCGGACGACGAGCGTGCCCTGCTGGATGCGCTGGCCGCGACCCGTTCCGACATGCCGGAGCTGGAGCCCGTGCTGGCCCACCTGGAGCCCCAGCTGCGCAACACGGGCCGCGAGGCTGCCTGGCGCTTCCAGCAGTTCACCGGGGCCGTGATGGCCAAGGGCGTCGAGGACACCGCCTGGTACCGGGCCAACCGCTTCGTCGCCCTGAACGAGGTGGGCGGCCACCCGTCGAGTTTCGGCTGCACCCTGGATGGCTTCCACCAGGCGATGCAGCGACGTGAACAGCGACTGCCCCACTCCATGACCTCGCTGTCGACCCACGACACCAAGCGCGGCGAGGACGTGCGCGCCCGGTTGTCGGTGCTCAGCGAGATCGAGCAGGACTGGACCCGCTTCGCCGACATCTTCGCCGCCAGGACCGACATTGCCGAGCCGACCTTCGCCCATCTGCTGGCCCAGACGCTGGCCGGCATCGGCCCGGTGGAGCCCCGACGCATTCACGACTACGCCACCAAGGCGATGCGCGAGGCAGGGCTCGCGACCAGCTGGATGAATCCCGACCAGGACTTCGAGGACTCGGTCCACCGGGCGATCGAGCTGGCCTACGACGACACCGAGCTGTCCGAGGCCTGGCACGCGCTGCAGGCCAGGATCGCCCGCCCGGGGCATTCCAACAGCCTCACGCAAAAACTCGTGCAGCTGACCATGCCCGGCATCCCCGACGTCTACCAGGGCACCGAGATCTGGGACGACTCGCTGGTGGACCCGGACAACCGCCGCGCCGTGCACCACGACGAGATCGCGGCACTGATGAGCGCCCAGACCAGCGACTGGACCGACCCGGCCTACAAGCTGCGCGTGGTGCGCACCGTCCTGCGGCTTCGCCGCGAGCGTCCGGAGCTCTTCGAGGGCTACCGTCCCCTGGTCGCCTCCGGAGCCGCCGCCGACCACCTGGTGGCCTTCGAGCGTTCCGGCGTGGCGACCTTCGCCACCAGGCTCCCCGTGGGTCTCGAGCGCGACGGTGGCTGGGGCGAGACCACAATCAACCTCGACGGTCGCTGGATCGACCAGCTGGACGCGCGCACGCACGAAGGTGTCGTCCGCGTGGCCGACCTGCTGGCCCACTCCCCCGTCGCACTGTTGGTGCGCGAGGATGGCCAGGACTGAGACCCTGCTCCTGCATGACGATGGGCGGACCCCCCATGGGGGTCCGCCCATCGTCGTCTGCACTGCCACCAGTGCGACCGACAGCCCACACACCCATCCCACGCCGGCACGCGCGGGCATCAGGACGTGGGGGCACACGAACAGGGGCCCCGATCCTCGCGGATCGGGGCCCCTGTTCTGCTTCAGGCCGTGCCTGACTCAGATCTGGTGACCAGTGGTCACTTGATGATCTTGGTCACGCGGCCGGCGCCGACGGTACGGCCACCCTCACGGATGGCGAACTTCAGGCCGTCCTCCATGGCGACAGGCTTGTTGAGGTGCACGGTCATGTCGGTGTTGTCACCGGGCATCACCATCTCGGTGCCCTCGGGCAGCTGCACGACACCAGTCACGTCCGTGGTGCGGAAGTAGAACTGGGGCGAGTAGTTGGAGAAGAAGGGCTTGTGACGGCCACCCTCCTCCTTGGTCAGGATGTAGACCGAGCCCTCGAAGTCCGTGTGGGGAGTGGTCGAGCCGGGCTTGATGACACACATGCCACGCTCGACGTCTTCCTTCTTGGTGCCACGCAGCAGCAGGCCGACGTTCTCGCCAGCGCGACCCTCGTCGAGGATCTTGCGGAACATCTCGACACCGGTGATGGTGCTGGTCTGCTTCTCCTCGCGGATGCCAATGATGTCGACGGTCTCGCCGGTCTTGACGATGCCGCGCTCGATACGACCGGTGATGACGGTGCCACGACCGGTGATCGTGAAGACGTCCTCAACGGGCATCAGGAAGGGCTTGTCCGTCTCGCGCTCGGGCTGCGGGATGTACTCGTCGACAGCGGTCATCAGGTCCTGGACGCTCTTGACCCACTTCTCCTCGCCCTGCAGGGCCTGGAAAGCGGAGACGCGCACGACCGGGCAGCCGTCGCCGTCGAAGTCCTGCGAGCTCAGCAGCTCACGGACCTCCATCTCGACGAGCTCGATGAGCTCCTCGTCGTCCACCATGTCGCACTTGTTCAGGGCAACGACGATGGCGGGCACGCCGACCTGGCGAGCCAGCAGCACGTGCTCGTGGGTCTGGGGCATGGGGCCGTCGGTGGCGGCGACCACGAGGATGGCGCCGTCCATCTGGGCAGCACCGGTGATCATGTTCTTGACGTAGTCGGCGTGGCCGGGGCAGTCAACGTGCGCGTAGTGGCGCTTCTCGGTCTGGTACTCGATGTGGGCGATCGAGATCGTGATGCCGCGCTGACGCTCCTCGGGAGCCTTGTCGATCTGGTCGAAGGGCGAAGCCTCGTTCAGATCGGGGTACTGGTCGTGGAGCACCTTGGAGATCGCCGCGGTGAGGGTGGTCTTGCCGTGGTCGATGTGTCCGATGGTGCCGATGTTGCAGTGCGGCTTAGTCCGCTCGAACTTGGCCTTTGCCACTGGGGCTCCTTCTGGATTGCCGCCACGCTCTCCGCGGGGCGTACTGGTGTGAAATCGGAGTGGGGAAATCCCTCTCCGGGGGTCCTTGCTTCTTGCTGGCGCCATGGCTGCCGAAGCAGTGCACAGCTACCGTCCAAGTTTTGTGCACCAGCGGGCGAGAGTCAAACTCATTGCTGATGCGGATCGGGTGGAGTTCCTGGCCGGAACCGGGAACTCCACCCAATCGGCCACCGTCACTCGCCGCCGCGAGCCTTGGCGACGATCTCGTCGGCGATGTTCTTCGGGGTCTCGCCGTAGGAGTCGAACTCCATCGAGTAGGAGGCCTGTCCCGAGGTCTTCGAGCGCAGGTCACCCACGTAGCCGAACATCTCGCTCAACGGCACCAGCGCACGAACGACGCGGTTGCCGTGCAGCTCGTCCATGCTCTGCACCTGGCCACGACGAGAGTTCAGGTCACCGATGACGGTACCCAGGTAGTCCTCCGGGGTGGTCACCTCGACGGCCATCAGCGGCTCGAGGATGGCGGGGTCGGCCTTGCGAGCAGCCTCCTTGAAGACCATCGAACCGGCCAGCTTGAAGGCCATCTCCGAGGAGTCGACATCGTGGTAGGCGCCATCGGTCAGGGTGACACGGATGTCCTCGACCGGGTAACCGGCCAGCACGCCGAACTGCATGGCGTCCTTGATGCCGGCATCCACGGCGGGGATGTACTCCTTGGGGATGCGGCCACCGGTGACGGCGTTGACGAACTCGTAGCCCGAGCCCGGCTCCAGCGGCTCCAGGTCCACGATCACCTTGGCGTACTGGCCCGAACCACCCGACTGCTTCTTGTGGGTGTAGTCGACCTTCTGCACCGGGCGGCGCAGGGTCTCCCGGTAGGCCACCTGCGGCTTGCCGATGTTGGCCTCGACCTTGAACTCGCGCTTCATGCGGTCGATCAGCACCTCGAGGTGCAGCTCGCCCATGCCGGCGATGATGGTCTGGCCGGTCTCCTCGTCGGTGTGGACGCGGAAGGTGGGGTCCTCCTCGGCCAGGCGCTGGATGGCGACACCCAGCTTCTCCTGGTCCGACTTGGTCTTCGGCTCGATGGCCTGCTCGATCACCGGGGCCGGGAACTCCATCGACTCCAGGATGATCGGGTTGGCCGGGTCGCACAGGGTCTCACCGGTGGTGGTGTCCTTGAGGCCCATGACGGCCACGATCATGCCGGCACCAATGGCGTCGATCTCCTCACGCTTGTTGGCGTGCATCTGGTAGATCTTGCCGATGCGCTCCTTCTTGCCCTTGGTGGCGTTCAGCACCTGGGTGCCGGCCTGCAGGACACCGGAGTAAACGCGGATGAAGGTGAGCTTGCCCAGGTGCGGATCGGCGGCCACCTTGAAGGCCAGGATCGACAGCGGGTCGTCATTGTTCGGGTGACGCTCCAGGACGGTCTCCTCGTCGCCGGGCTTGAAGCCGGCGATGGCGGGAACGTCCAGCGGGCTGGGCAGGTAGTCGACGATGGCGTCGAGCAGCGGCTGCACACCCTTGTTCTTGAAGGAGGTGCCACAGACCACGGCGTTGAACTTGTTCTCCAGGACACCCTTGCGGATGCCAGCCTTCAGGCGCTCCACCGAGGGCTCCTCGCCCTCCAGGAACATCTCCATCAACTCGTCGTCGGCCTCGGCCACGACCTCGAGCAGCTCGGCGCGGGCCGCCTTGGCCTGCTCCAGCATGTCAGCCGGGATCTCCTCGACCTCGTACATCTCACCCATCGTGGTCTCACCGCGGTAGGTCTTGGCGTTCATCTCGACCAGGTCGACGACGCCCAGGAAGTCGGCCTCGGCACCGATCGGCAGTTGGATGATGGCCGGGGTGGCCATCAGGCGCTCGCGGATGGTCTTGACACAGTGGTCGAAGCTCGCACCGGTACGGTCCAGCTTGTTGATGTAGCAGATGCGCGGAACGCCGTACTTGCTGGCCTGGCGCCACACGGTCTGCGACTGCGGCTCGACCCCGGCGACACCGTCGAAGACGGCCACGGCCCCGTCGAGCACGCGCAGCGAGCGCTCCACCTCGACGGTGAAGTCCACGTGGCCGGGGGTGTCGATGATGTTGATCTGGGTGTCGTGCCAGAAGCAGGTGGTGGCGGCGGAGGTGATCGTGATGCCACGCTCCTGCTCCTGCTCCATCCAGTCCATGGTGGCAGCGCCGTCGTGGACCTCACCGATCTTGTGGGTGATGCCCGTGTAGAACAAGATGCGCTCGGTCGTGGTGGTCTTGCCGGCGTCGATGTGGGCCATGATGCCGATGTTGCGGACCTTGGCCAGGTCAGTCTTCAAGTCGATGGCCACAGGGCTTCAACCTCAATCTATGTATGGATTACGAACAATGGGGTAGGACAGAGAACACGCCCGGGACAGGATTCTACCCGCCCCGGACGTGAGGACGCCCCAACGTCGCTCACGACGTTGGGGCATCAGATCACCAGCGGTAGTGGGCGAAGGCCTTGTTGGCCTCGGCCATCTTGTGGGTGTCCTCGCGCTTCTTGACCGAGGCGCCCAGACCGTTCGAGGCATCCAGGATCTCATTCATCAGGCGCTCGGCCATCGTCTTCTCCCGACGGGCGCGAGAGTAGCTGACCAGCCAGCGCATGCTCAGCGTGGTGGCACGAGCAGGCTTGACCTCGATCGGCACCTGGTAGGTGGCGCCACCGACGCGACGGCTCTTGACCTCAAGGGACGGCTTGATGTTGTCAAGTGCACGCTTGAGGGTCTGGACGGGGTCCACACCGGTCTTCTCACGGGTGCCCTCGAGGGCGGTGTAGACGATCTGCTGCGCGGTGGTCTTCTTGCCGTCCAGCAGGATCTTGCTGACGAGCTGCGACACCAGCGGGGATCCGAAGACCGGATCGGCGATGACGGGGCGCTTGGGCGCCGGTCCCTTGCGAGGCATTACTTCTCCTTCTTCGCGCCGTAGCGGCTGCGAGCCTGCTTGCGACCCTTGACACCCTGGGTGTCGAGCGAGCCACGAATGATCTTGTAGCGAACGCCGGGCAGGTCCTTGACACGACCGCCGCGGACCAGCACCATCGAGTGCTCCTGCAGGTTGTGGCCCACGCCCGGAATGTAGGCGGTCACCTCGATCCCGGAGGAGAGGCGCACACGAGCCACCTTGCGGAGTGCCGAGTTCGGCTTCTTCGGGGTGGTGGTGTACACGCGAGTACACACACCACGACGCTGGGGCGAACCCTTGAGCGCAGGCGTACTGTTCTTGCTGACCTTGTCAGTGCGGCCCTTGCGGACCAGCTGCTGGATTGTAGGCACCGGCTGGTATCTCTTTCGTTGTCTGGATGGTCTTACCCTGGCTTGCAGCTCCCGCGCGTCAGTTGTGGACCACCGTTATCCCCAGCTGGTGCAGTTGTCTGCAGTGCGACCTCCGCACTGTTGTCCCCCTCCTCGCAACGTTTAGGAGGGTGACCCCACTGCCAGGGCACGCACACGGGCCCGATCTGATCGAGCACAGGTACCAAATCTAGACGAGGCAGGCCCCTGGGTCAAAACAGGGACTCAGGCGAGGTCCGTCACCTGCCGGGCCAGGAGCTTTGCCGCCACCTCGTCGGGCAGGTGCTCCCGAGCCGTCAACACCGCCCCTGCGGTCTCGGGGTGGGTGGTGCGGGCACGAAAGACCTGCCGGACCCCGACGCCATGCTCCGGCACGTCCAGCACCTCCACCCGGTCGCCCGGACGCACCGTGCCGGGCTCCAGCACCCTGAGATAGGCTCCTGCCCCACCCGCGGCCGTGAACTGCTTGATCCATCCCGGACGGCCCGCCACCACCTGGAAGGTCCGGCACGGGATGCGGGGCTGACACACCTGCAGCAGGGCGTCACCGATGCGCCACTTCTCCCCCACCACCGCGGCATTCAGGTCGCGGCCCAGGGTGGTGAGGTTCTCCCCCATCCAACCGGCCGGCAGCTCGACCCCCAGACGCTCGGACCACAGCTCGAGGTCCTCCCAGCCCACCGCATAGACCGCCTTGTCACGGCCGCCGTGGTGCTCCCGGTCCCCCACGAAGTCGCCCTCCACCCCGGAGGCGCGCTCCGCCCGTGGATGGCGGGGCCCGGGGTCACTGAGCGTGATGGAGGCGACAGGCCTCTTGTCATGCCCCGTCGGGCGGCCATAGCCGCCGATGTCCTCGCGGGGACGCCCAATGTTGGTCGACAGGATCTCCATGGGCCCACCGTAGCGAGCTGCTCGGCCGACGGTGTCGACAAAGAGGCATCGGGCGCCTCCCCGAAGGGAGGCGCCCGATGCCATCAGCCACGAACTCAGCGCATGTCGCCGAAGTCGAGGTCCTCCAGCGGAACAGCCGCACCCGTACCCGTACCGAAGTCGTAGTCGAAGGGGTCGTAGCTCATGGTGAAGGCCGTTGCCTTGGCCTCCGCCGTGGGCTCCACGCGGATGTTGCGGTAGCGCTCCAGGCCGGTGCCGGCCGGGATCAGCTTGCCGAGGATCACGTTCTCCTTCAGACCGACCAGCGAGTCGGACTTGCCGTGGATGGCGGCATCGGTCAGGACCTTGGTGGTCTCCTGGAAGGAGGCCGCCGACAGCCAGGACTCCGTGGCCAGCGAGGCCTTGGTGATGCCCATCAGGACCGGACGGCCCTCGGCGGGCTTGCCACCCTCGGCCAGCGCCTTGCGGTTCTGGCTCTCGTAGGTCTGACGGTCCACCAGCTCACCGGGCATCATCGTCGTGTCACCGGAGTCGATGACGGTGATGCGGCGAAGCATCTGGCGAATGATGATCTCGATGTGCTTGTCGTGGATCGGGGCACCCTGGGTGCCGTAGACCTTCTGGACCTCCTCCACCAGGTGCTCCTGCACCTTGCGGACACCACGCACTCGCAGCACGTCCTGCGGATCCATCGTGCCGGCGGTCAGCTGCTGGCCCGCCTCCACGTGGTCGCCATCCTTGAGCGAGCGCTTGACACCGGTGGAGTCCTCGAAGTCCAGGCGCGCACGACGCGGCACCGGGTACTCCAGGTCCTCCTGGCCGTCGTCGCGCTTGATGATGATCTTGCGCGAACGGTCACCCTCCTCGATGGTGACGCGACCGGCGGCCTCGGCCATCGGGGCCTTGCCCTTGGGCTGGCGGGCCTCGAAGAGCTCCACTACTCGGGGCAGACCCTGGGTGATGTCGTCTCCAGCCACACCGCCGGTGTGGAAGGTACGCATGGTCAGCTGGGTTCCCGGCTCACCGATCGACTGTGCAGCGACGATACCGACGGCCTCGCCGACGTCGACCAGCTTTCCGGTGGCCAGCGAACGGCCGTAGCACATGGCGCAGGTGCCGGTGGCCGCCTCACAGGTGAGCACCGAGCGCACCTTGACGCTCGAGACACCGGCAGCCACCAGGGCGTCGATCTCCACGTCACCCAGGTCGGTCCCGGCGGCCACGATGACCTCGCCCTTGTCGTCGACGGCGTCGACGGCGAGGGTACGGGCGTAGACCGCGGTCTCGACATTGCCGAGTGCGCGCAGGGTGCCCGCCTCGTCGTCCTGGGCAATGGGCTTGTTCAGGCCACGCTCGGTGCCACAGTCCTCCTCGCGGATGATGACGTCCTGGCTGACGTCGACCAGGCGACGGGTCAGGTAGCCCGAGTCAGCGGTACGCAGGGCGGTGTCCGCCTGACCCTTTCGACCACCGTGGGTGGAGATGAAGTACTCCAGGACCGACAGGCCCTCACGGAAGTTCGACTTGATCGGGCGGGCGATGATCTCGCCCTTCGGGTTGGCCACCAGGCCACGCATGGCGGCGATCTGGCGCATCTGGGTCATGTTTCCTCGCGCGCCCGAGGCCACCATCATGAAGATGGGGTTGGTCTCGGTGAAGTTGCCCTCCATGGCCGCGGTCAGCTCGGCGGTGGCGTCGGTCCAGATCTGGATGAGCTCCTGACGACGCTCGTCCTCGGTCACCGCACCACGCTCGTAGAGCTTGTCGATCTTGGCAGCCTTGGCGTCGTAGCTGGCAATGATCTCCGGCTTGTTCGGAGGCGTCTGCACGTCGCCGATCGAGACGGTCACGCCGGATCGGGTCGCCCAGTGGAAGCCGAGGTCCTTGAGGTTGTCCAGGGTCTGGCCAACCTTGACCTTCTGGTAGCGCTCGGCGAGGTCGTTGACGATCGCGCCCAGCTGCTTCTTGCCCACGGTCTCGTTGATGAAGGGGTAGTCCTCGGGAAGCGCCTCGTTGAACAGGGCACGACCCAGGGTGGTCTCCACCAGGAAGGAGCCGTCGGTGCGCTCGACGGCGCCCTCGGGCTTGACGATGCCGGAAAGGACCAGCTTGATGCGCGCACCCATCATCAGCTCCTTGCGATCGAAGGCCATGATCGCCTCGGAGATCGAGGAATAGCTGTTGCCGGTGCCGGCACCCTCACGCTCCTGCGTGAGGAAGTACATGCCGATGATCATGTCCTGGGTCGGCAGCGTGACGGGACGACCATCGGCCGGCTTGAGGATGTTGTTCGTCGACAGCATCAGGATGCGGGCCTCGGCCTGTGCCTCGGCCGACAACGGCAGGTGCACGGCCATCTGGTCGCCGTCGAAGTCGGCATTGAAGGCGGTGCAGACCAGCGGGTGCAGCTGGATGGCCTTGCCCTCGATCAGCTGGGGCTCGAAGGCCTGGATGCCGAGGCGGTGCAGGGTTGGTGCACGGTTCAGCAGCACCGGGTGCTCCTTGATGACCTCTTCGAGGACATCCCACACCTGGGGACGCTGACGCTCCACCATGCGCTTGGCGCTCTTGATGTTCTGGGCGTAGTTCAGGTCATCCAGACGCTTCATCACGAAGGGCTTGAACAGCTCCAGGGCCATGGCCTTGGGCAGGCCGCACTGGTGCAGCTTCAGCTGCGGGCCCACGGTGATGACCGAACGGCCCGAGTAGTCGACGCGCTTGCCCAGCAGGTTCTGGCGAAAACGACCCTGCTTGCCCTTCAGCATGTCGCTGATGGACTTCAGCGGACGGTTGCCCGGCCCGGTGACGGGGCGTCCCCGACGGCCGTTGTCGAACAGCGAGTCCACCGACTCCTGCAGCATGCGCTTCTCGTTGTTCACGATGATCTCGGGGGCACCGAGGTCGAGCAGGCGCTTGAGGCGGTTGTTGCGGTTGATCACGCGGCGGTACAGGTCGTTCAGGTCGGAGGTCGCGAAACGGCCACCGTCGAGCTGCACCATGGGACGCAGGTCCGGCGGGATGACCGGGACGGCGTCCAGGACCATGCCGGCCGGCGAGTTGCGGCCGTCGAGGAAGGCAGAGACGACCTTGAGACGCTTCAGGGCGCGGGTCTTGCGCTGGCCCTTGCCGGTCTGGATCGTGTTGCGGAGGTTCTCGGCCTCCTCGGTCAGGTCGAAGGTGGCCAGACGACGCTTGATCGCCTCCGCACCCATGAAGCCCTCGAAGTACTTGCCGAAGCGCTTGGTCATCTCGCGGTAGAGGATCTCGTCGCCCTCGAGGTCCTGGACCTTGAGGCTCTTGAAGCGGGTCCACACCGCATCCAGACGGTCCAGCTCGCGCTGGCTGCGGTCACGAAGCTGCTTGAGCTCCTTCTCGCCGCCGGTGCGGACCTTCTTCTGGATGTCGGCAGAGGCACCCTCGCTCTCGAGCTGGCCCAAGTCCTGCTCCAGCTTGGTCATGCGCGCCTCGATGTCGGCGTCACGACGCTGCTCGATGCGCTTGCGCTCGGTCTCGACCTTGGCCTCCAGCGAGGGCAGATCGCGATGACGGGCATCCTCGTCCACGGCCGTGATCATGTAGGCCGCGAAATAGATGACCTTCTCGAGGTCCTTGGGCGCGATGTCCAGCAGGTAGCCCAGGCGCGACGGGACGCCCTTGAAGTACCAGATGTGGGTGACCGGGGCGGCCAGCTCGATGTGGCCCATCCGCTCGCGACGCACATTGGAGCGCGTCACCTCAACGCCACAGCGCTCGCAGATGATGCCCTTGAAGCGCACGCGCTTGTACTTGCCGCAGTTGCACTCCCAGTCCCGGGTGGGACCGAAGATCTTCTCGCAGAAGAGTCCGTCACGCTCGGGCTTGAGCGTGCGGTAGTTGATGGTTTCGGGCTTCTTGACCTCGCCGTGCGACCACTCGCGGATCTGGTCGGCCTGGGCAAGACCGATGCGCAGCTCGTCGTAGAAGTTCACGTCCAGCACGTTGGTTCACTTTCCCCTGCCTCATGGCAGGTGCCTTGCATGGATGTCTGAGTTCGAGTGACGGGCCCCGGCCAGCGCCGGGGGCCCGTCAGGGGACTGAGTGGGAACTCAGACTTCGTCGACGGCCGCGAAGGACTCGCTGCCGGGACGACGGGAGAGATCGATGCCGAAGTCCTCCGCGCTGCGGTAGTCGTCCTCGCTGTCACGCAGCTCGACGACGGTGCCGTCGCTGGAGAGGACCTCGACGTTCAGGCAGAGCGACTTCATCTCCTTGACCAGAACCTTGAAGGACTCGGGGATACCCGGCTCCGGGATGTTCTCGCCCTTGACGATGGCCTCGTAGACCTTCACGCGGCCGGGGACGTCATCGGACTTGATGGTGAGCAGCTCCTGCAGTGCCCAGGCGGCGCCATAGGCCTCCATGGCCCACACCTCCATCTCACCGAAGCGCTGGCCACCGAACTGCGCCTTGCCGCCCAGGGGCTGCTGGGTGATCATCGAGTACGGACCGGTCGAACGGGCGTGGATCTTGTCATCCACGAGGTGGTGCAGCTTGAGCATGTACATGTAGCCCACGCCGACCTTCTCCGGGTACGGCTCGCCGGAACGGCCGTCGAACAGGCGTGCCTTGCCGTCGGAGTCGACCAGGTGGTCGCCGTCACGGGTCGGGATGCCGTTCTCCAGCAGGCCGGAGATCTCGGCCTCGTTGGCACCGTCGAAGACCGGGGTCGCCAGACGGGAATTGCCGTCGACGTGGCTCAGGCCGACATCGCGCAGACGATCGGCCCACTCCCCCTCGACACTCTCGATGTCCCACCCGGTCTTGGCGATCCACCCGAGGTGGTTCTCCAGCACCTGACCCACGTTCATTCGCGAGGGAACACCCATCGGGTTCAGCACGATGTCGACGGGGGTGCCGTCCTCGAGGAAGGGCATGTCCTCGACGGGCAGGATCTTGGAGATGACACCCTTGTTGCCGTGACGGCCGGCCAGCTTGTCTCCATTCTGGATTTTGCGCTTCTGGGCCACGTACACCCGCACCAGCTGGTTGACGCCGGGGGGCAGCTCGTCACCCTCGTCGCGGTCGAAGACGCGCACGCCGATGACCACACCGGTCTCGCCGTGGGGCACCTTCATGGAGGTGTCGCGCACCTCACGGGCCTTCTCACCGAAGATGGCGCGCAGCAGGCGCTCCTCCGGGGTGAGCTCGGTCTCGCCCTTGGGCGTCACCTTGCCGACCAGGATGTCGCCGGTGCCGACCTCGGCGCCGATGCGGATGATGCCGCGCTCGTCGAGGTTGGCCAGCATCTCCTCCGAGACATTGGGGATGTCGCGGGTGATCTCCTCGGGGCCCAGCTTGGTGTCGCGGGCGTCGACCTCGTGCTCCTCGATGTGGATCGAGGTGAGGACGTCGTCCTGGACCAGGCGCTGCGAGAGGATGATCGCGTCCTCGTAGTTGTGGCCCTCCCAGCTCATGAAGGCCACGAGCAGGTTCTTGCCCAGGGCCATCTCGCCACCGTCGGTGCAGGGGCCGTCGGCCAGCGGGGTGCCGACCTCGACACGCTGGCCCTGGGTGACCAGCGGACGCTGGTTGATGCAGGTGCCGGCATTGGAGCGCTTGAACTTCTGAAGCTGGTAGGTCTGGTAGGTGCCGTCGTCACAGGCGACGTCGATCATGTCGGCCGAGACGGCCATGACCACGCCGGCCTTGCTGGCCACGGTGACGTCGCCGACGTCGATGGCCGAGCGGTACTCCATGCCGGTGCCGACGAAGGGAGCCTCGTTGCGCAGCAACGGGACAGCCTGTCGCTGCATGTTGGCACCCATCAGGGCACGCGAGGCGTCATCGTGCTCGAGGAAGGGGATCAGCGCGGTGGCCACCGAGACCATCTGGCGCGGCGAGACGTCCATGTACTCCACGTCATTGCGCGGCACGGTGTCCACGTCGCCGTGCTTGATGCGCACCAGGACGCGCTCCTCGGCGAACTGGCCGTTCTCGTCGATCTCGGCATTGGCCTGGGCGATGACGTAACGGTCCTCCTCATCCGCGGTGAGGTAGTCGATCTGGTTGGTCACCACACCGTCCTCGACCTTGCGGTAGGGGGTCTCGATGAAGCCGAAGGCGTTCACGCGGGCGAAGGAGGCCAGCGAGCCGATCAGGCCGATGTTGGGGCCTTCAGGGGTCTCGATGGGGCACATGCGGCCGTAGTGCGACGGGTGGACGTCACGAACCTCCATGCCGGCGCGGTCACGGGACAGACCACCGGGGCCCAGCGCGGACAGACGACGCTTGTGCGTCAGGCCGGTGAGCGGGTTGTTCTGGTCCATGAACTGCGACAGCTGCGAGGTACCGAAGAACTCCTTCAGCGCCGCGGTCACCGGACGGATGTTGATCAGGGTCTGCGGCGTGATGGCCTCGATGTCCTGCGTGGTCATGCGGTCGCGGACCACGCGCTCCATGCGGCCCAGGCCGGTGCGCAGCTGGTTCTGGATCAGCTCTCCGACCGTGCGCAGGCGACGGTTGCCGAAGTGGTCGATGTCGTCCTCTTCGACGATGACGGTGACGTCATCACGCTGCAGCTCGGTCTTGCCCTCGTGCAGCGCGCAGACATAGTGGATGGCCGCGACGATGTCGTCGATGGTCAGCACCTGCTGGTCGAAGGGCAGCCCCATGCCCAGCTTCTTGTTGATCTTGTAGCGACCGACCTTGGCCAGGTCATAACGCTTCGGGTTGAAGTAGTAGTTCTTCAGCAGCGCCTCGGCAGCATCGCGGGCCGGCGGCTCGCCGGGACGCAGCTTGCGGTAGATGTCGAGCAGGGCCTCGTCCTGGGTGGAGACGTTGTCCTTCTCCAGGGTCTGGCGGATCGACTCGTACTCGCTGAACTCCTCGAGGATGCGCTCCTCGCTCCAGCCCAGCGCCTTGAGCAGGACGGTGACGTTCTGCTTGCGCTTGCGGTCCAGGCGCACGCCGACCAGGTCGCGCTTGTCGACCTCGAACTCGAGCCACGCACCACGCGAGGGGATCACCTTGCAGGTGAAGATGTCCTTGTCGGAGGTCTTGTCGGGGGTCTGTTCGAAGTAGACGCCGGGGGAACGGACCAGCTGGGAGACCACGACGCGCTCGGTGCCGTTGATCACGAAGGTGCCCTTGTCGGTCATCAGCGGGAAGTCGCCGATGAAGACCGTCTGGCTCTTGATCTCGCCGGTGTCGTTGTTCATGAACTCGGCGGTGACGAACAGGGGTGCCGCATAGGTGACGTCGCGGTCCTTGCACTCCTCCACGGAGTACTTTGGGCTCTCGAAGCGGTGGTCGCGGAAGCTCAGCGACATCGTCTCGGAGAAGTCCTCGATCGGGGAGATCTCCTCGAAGATCTCCTCCAGTCCGGACTTGGTGTTGATGTCGGTGCGACCTGCAGCAAGGGCTTCCTCGACGCTGGTGCGCCAGGCCTCGTTGCCGATCAGCCAGTCGAAGGACTTCGTCTGGAGGTCGAGGAGATTCGGGACTTCGAGCGGTTCATGGATCTTCGCGAAGGAGATTCGTCCGCTGGTGGAGACGACATTCGTGTTCTTCGACGCAGTGCGCGAGGCGGCCAAGATATTGGTCCTTCCAAGAACTCGGAAAGGGTTCTTTGTGCATGCTGAACGGCCCGAGTCAAGTCCCGGGTCATCAGTGTGGCGATGGGGCAAGAACACACGTTACGACAAGGGCGCCCCGATTTCAACTTCCGCGCACAGCGGTGCGGCGGGTGATCATCCCGTGGCCGCGACCCTGCGGCTCGTCCTCCCGAGCAGCCTTCACACTACCCCACGCCCGCCCCGACTCAACTCCGACCCGGCCGGGCATGCAGCAGGGGCGGGCGCCACCGTGATGGTGGCACCCGCCCCTGGCCTCCAGCGCTCCCCCGAAGGGGACGTTGTCACTTGACGGTGACGGTGGCGCCGGCAGCCTCGAGCTGCTCCTTGGCCTTGGCAGCGGCGTCCTTGGCAACCTTCTCCAGGACGGGCTTCGGGGCACCCTCGACGAGGTCCTTGGCCTCCTTCAGGCCGAGGCTGGTGAGGGCGCGCACCTCCTTGATGACCTGGATCTTCTTGTCGCCGGCCGACTCGAGGATGACATCGACCTCGTCGGAGCCCTCGTCCTCGGCAGCGGCGTCGCCCGCGCCACCACCGGCCGCGGGAGCGGCGGCAACGGCGACGGGGGCAGCGGCGGTGACGCCGAAGGCGTCCTCGAACTGCTTGACGAACTCGCTGAGCTCGATCAGGGTCATCTCCTTGAAGGCGTCAAGGAGCTCTTCGGTGCTGAGCTTTGCCATGATGGTCCTTTCCTTACTGTTCTGATGCAGCGTCAGTTGGCCGCGTCGGTGGTGTCAGCAGCCTGGGCTGCATCATCTGCCGCATCAGCGGCGGGGGCCTCCGAGGAATCCTCGGAGACGGTCTCCTGGGCAGCGGGAGCCTGGCCGGCTCCAGCAATGACCGAGGGGTCGGCCTGCGCCTTGGTCTCCAGCGCACCCAGGGCGCGAGCGGCCTGGGAGAGCGGAGCGGCGAACAGGTAGACGGCCTGCTGCAGGCTGGCCTGCATTGCGCCGGCCATCTTGGCGAGCAGAACCTCGCGCGATTCGAGATCGGCAAGCTTCTTGACCTCGTCGGCGTTCAGGACCTTTCCGTCCATCACGCCGCCCTTGATCACCAGGAGGGGGTTGGCCTTTGCGAAGTCGCGCAGACCCTTCGCAACGGTGGCGATGTCACCGTTGATGAAGGCGATAGCGGTGGGGCCGGTGAGCTGCTCGTCGAGCCCCTCAATGCCAGCTTCCTTGGCCGCGATCGTGGTCAGGGTGTTCTTCGCAACGGCATAGGTTGCGTCCTCGCCGAGCGACCTGCGCAGATCCTTCAGGTTGCTCACGGTGAGTCCGCGGTACTCGGTCAGCACGGCTGCGTCGGCGTTGGTGAAGCTCTGCTTCAGCTCGTCGACCGCAGCTGCCTTGTCTGGCCTAGCCATTGGGTCTCCTTCCCACTTCCTGTAGTGCGCGAACCACCCGTGGGCGGTTCGCCGTGTGCCGGATCCCGATCGGTGACATGAAAAAAGCCCCGTCGCCTCTGGTGGCGCGGGGCAACCCTGGAGATCGACGCACCCTCAGAGGATGCGTGACTGTCCAGCGTTGTACAGCGGTCACCTGCGCGGGCGCCACACGGTTGCCCATGTGTCTTTCGTCACCACCAGCGGTCTTCGGCCCTTTGACTCTAGGCCATCAACTGCCTGGCTCCAAATCGAAAGTGATCCTCCTCCAGCTGGATCCGCCAGCGCCCTCCGGCTCCAGCTGGATCCGCCAGCGCCCTCCGGCTCCAGCTGGATCCGCCAGCGCCCTCCGGCTCCAGCTGGATCCGCCAGCGCCCTCCGGCTCCAGCTGGATCCGCCAGCGCCCTCCGGCGGTCATTACGGCGACGCGATGCGCTACCCAACCACCATGCCACTGCCCGTGCTTCCTGATGTGGGAAAAATCACACCAACGTATTCACCTTTCGCGTAATCGCTAGCCACCATGAGGTTCAGCACAGCGCAGGAGCGACGGTGACGCTCCGACAAATTCCTTAACCGAATCTGAGAGTTGGTGAAGAACACTCAGGGTCGTACTGTGATCCGAGTCGCCCCGTGGGGTGGCATCCACATGAACGACCGGCGGCGTTGAGCCAATCGCGCCTGTCCGACCAGACAAGAGGAACCATGTCCACGATTCGCACCACCGCCGTCGCCTTCGCTGCCACCGCCGCCCTGGGCGCCGGCACCTTCGCCACCGCCGCACCCGCCGAGGCGGCCGTGTGCGGCAGCCGCGCCAATGTGTACTGCTCGATGAGCCACGCCAAGAAGATCTCGAGCAACCTGGGCTACGGCTCCCGTGGAAGCCAGGTCAAGTCCCTGCAGAATGCCCTCACCCAGGTGGGCTTCCGTGTGCCGGCGACCGGCTACTTCGGCACCCAGACCCGCGCGGCCGTGAAGTCCTACCAGGCCTCGCGCGGCATCGCCGCCACCGGCACCCTCGACAAGCGAACCCTGAGCTACCTGCGCGTGGGCGCTGGCGCCAAGAAGACCGCAGCCAAGAAGCGCACCGTGACCAGCAGCGTCACCGCCTCGTCCAGCAAGGCGCAGCGCGCGGTCAACTTCGCCCACGCCCAGCTGGGCAAGCCCTATGTCTACGGCGCCACAGGTCCCAGGGCCTTCGACTGCTCCGGCCTGACCGGCGCTGCCTGGCGCTCCGCTGGTGTGAGCATCCCGCGCACCTCCTACGCCCAGTACAACGGCCTGCGCAAGGTCTCCAAGAGCAACCTGCAGCCCGGCGACATCATCTCCTTCTACGGCGGCGGCCACGTCGGCATCTACGTCGGCAATGGCGACGTCATCCACGCGCCGAACTCCCGTTCCGTGGTCAAGAAGGTCAAGATGAACACAATGCCCTACCGCGGCGCCGTGCGTCCCGCCTGATCCACCACCCCGTCCGGGCCCGAATGACCGGGTAGATGTGACCGGGTAGATGCATGAAGGGCCGCTCCCCCACCAGGGAGCGGCCCTTCATGCGTACCTGCATGCGCCCGGCGCACTGCAGCCCCACTCGGGACGCAGAAACTGCCCGCAGTCCCAGGAGCGGGGCTGCGGGCAGTTCAGGCCTGCGAGCGGATCAATCCTGCTCGGTCGGCTTGGTCTGGGTCGGGTCAATGGCGACACCGGGGCCCATCGTCGAGGAGACCGTGATCTTGCGGATGTAGCGGCCCTTCGAGGCATTCGGCTTCAGTCGCAGGATCTCGTCCAGCGCGGCGAAGTAGTTCTCGTCGAGCTTGGCCTGGTCGAAGGACGCCTTGCCGATCAGGAAGTGCAGGTTGGCGTGACGGTCCACACGGAACTCGATCTTGCCACCCTTGATGTCATTGACGGCCTTGGCGACATCCATGGTCACGGTGCCGGTCTTCGGGTTCGGCATCAGGCCGCGGGGGCCCAGCACTCGACCCAGTCGACCAACCTTGCCCATCAGGTCGGGGGTTGCCACGACGGCGTCGAAGTCGAGGTAGCCGCCAGCCACCTTCTCGATCAGCTCGTCCGAGCCAACCTCGTCCGCGCCAGCTGCACGAGCAGCCTCGGCATTGGCGCCATTGGCGAAGACAAGGACCCTTGCCGTCTTGCCGGTGCCGTGCGGGAGGTTGACGGTACCGCGGACCATCTGGTCCGCCTTGCGAGGATCGACGCCCAGCCGCATGGCGACATCGATGGTCTCGTCGAACTTGGCCGACGCTCCGGACTTGACGATCTCGAGGGCCTTCTCGGCCGTGTACAGCTCGTTCTCGTCACGCTTCTCGGCGGCGGCCCTGTAGGCCTTGCTGCGCTTCATCTGTCTGGTTCCTAACGTGTGTCTCGTGTGCGGCCGGCCTCGTGGGCCGGTCCACCAGGTTCTGGTACGGGCCGCGCTCGGCCCTCCCAGTGGGATGCCCGCAAGCGGGCATCGGCGGTCAGTCGACCGCGACGCCCATCGAACGGGCGGTGCCCTCCACGATCTTCATCGCGGACTCGACATCATTCGCGTTCAGGTCGGGCAGCTTGGTCGTGGCGATCTCGCGGATCTGGTCCTTGGTGAGCTTGCCGACCTTGTCCTTGTGCGGGACGGCGGAGCCCTTGCTGAGGCCAGCGGCCTTCTTGATCAGCTCGGCAGCCGGCGGCGTCTTCGTGATGAAGGTGAACGTGCGGTCCTCGTAGATGGTGATCTCGACGGGGACGATGTTGCCACGCTGGGATTCCGTCTTGGCGTTGTACGCCTTGCAGAACTCCATGATGTTGACGCCGTGCGGGCCGAGGGCCGTACCGACGGGAGGAGCAGGAGTGGCAGCGCCCGCCTGCAGGGCGACCTTGACGAGTGCCGCTACCTTCTTCTTGGGAGGCATGTTTGGGTCCTTTTCTTGGCTGGGTGACGCGGTTTGCGTCACCGCGGGTGGTGCACGGCCGACCTGGCGGATCGGCCTGACGTGAACGCGCGAAGGCCGCGGATCAGATCCGGGCGATCTGCGGGAAGGTCAGGTCGACCGGGGTCTCACGACCCAGGATCTCGACCAGGGCCTTCAGCCGCTGGCTGTTCACGTTGATCTCGGTGATGGTGGCGTGCACCCCGGCGAAGGGGCCGTCCACCACCTGGACGGAGTCACCCACGGAGAAGTCGACGACCTCGATCTTCTTGCGGGTGCTCGGAGTCGGAGTGGCCTGCTCGGAGGCCACGCGCGCGGCCACCGACGGGGTGAGCATCTGCTCGACCTCTTCGAGGCTCAGCGGGACCGGGGTCTGGCCATTGCCGACGAAACCGGTGACCGACGGGGTGTGGCGCACGGTGCCCCAGGAGTCATCCGTCAGGTCCATGCGAACCAGCACGTAGCCGGGCAGGACCGTGCGAGTGACGGTCTTGCGGGCACCATTGCGGATCTCGATGGCCTGCTCGGTGGGCACGACCGTCTCGAAGATGTAGTCCTCCATGTTCAGCGTCTGGACGCGAGCATCGAGGTTCTGCTTCACACGGTTCTCCATGCCGGAGTAGGTGTGGATGACGTACCACTCGCCGAACTTGGTGCGCAGCTCCTGTCGCAGCTCCTCGAGGGCTGCCTCCAGGGCGGGGTCGCCGTCCACGGGTACACCCTCCTCGGACTCGTCCTCCTCAGGCTCATCGTCGCCGAAATTCAGCTCGATGCCGTCGGCCTCCTCGGCCAGGTCCTCGCCGAAGTCGAGGTTCAGCTCCTGCTCGGGAGCATCCGCCTCCTCGGCGTCGTCGAACTGGCCCAGGTCGATCTCGACCTCGGGGGTCTCGTCGGCGGGTTCGTCGAACTCAGGATTGTTGGTCACAAGGATCTCCGTGGATTGGGACTGGGTCAGTTGCCGAGCAGCTTGAGCACGACCCAGCCGAAGGCGGGATCGAGCAGGCCGACATAGGCGACGATGAACAGGACGAAGAGCAGGACCACGACGAAGTACTGGCTGAGCTGTGAACCAGTGGGCCAGATGACCTTGCGGAGCTCGTCGACGGACTGGCTGACGAAGGTCGCGGGCGTCGTCCGACCGGAGCCCTTCTGCGCTGCACCCGACCGAGCGTTGGCCTGGGCCGGGGTCTTCGGCGCTGCCCGGCGACGCACCGGGCGCGGTGCCAACGCAGGTCGAGCCGCCACTTCATGGCCCTCGGACGCGGAGGCCGCGCCGGGCTGGGCTTGGGGCTTCGAGCGACGCACGGGGCGAGAGGAACGGGCACGAGCAGCGACCTGCTCGGCCTGCTCCAGCTGCTGGGGATCGTCGACCACCATGTCCTGGGGATCGGCCCTGTCGGGCGTGGCGTCCGGAACCGGCTCGCCCTTCAGCTCTTCGGCCTCGTCGTCGATGATCTGCGACTCGTCGATGGTGGTTTGGTCTCCGGTGCCGTTCGGGTGGGCCAAGCGTTCCCCGGCCACCTCACCGATGCGGGGATAGAGGCCCGACTGGTCATCCGCGGCTTCTGAAGACTTGCGCGTCTGGTCGTCGGTCACGGTCTTCCTTCGCGTTGGCGCCTCTCGGCTATGGCTATGACCCTTTCGGATCGGCATGCCCGCCCCTGCGAGCCTGGACTGTTCAGCAGGAGGAACCTGCTTCGCAGGGCAAGAGGGACTTGAACCCCCAACCTGCGGTTTTGGAGACCGCTGCTCTGCCAATTGAGCTATTGCCCTTCAACGGCACCGTAAAGGTCCCGCCAAGATGAAAAGTATAGGCGCTTTCCCCGCTGGAGTCGAACCGAGCCATCACAGCTCCCCGCACATGCCGGCCAGCGCGGTCCGGCCGGCAGGCGCACGGCGCGGGGGGCGTCATACACCCGATGGCGGCGATCCAGCTGGCACGGTTCCATGACCTGACGCTGCAGCCACTGCGCTCCCCCTGCCGGAGTACCGACTGGGCACGGACGGCCCCACCGTCGACATGTCGAGTGCGCCGCAACCGCCCCCGCAGATCCATGGCTTGGGATCCGCTTCGCACGCTCGATTGCGATGCTGCGAGACGGTCACTATCCCTGCCACGGCGCCGGGTCCTCACCCAATGGAGCACCCCACCAGCACCGGCTCGGGCACCAGGTGGACCCCGAAGCGCTGCTCCACACCATCCCGGACGGTCGCCGCCAACCGCATCACGTCAGCGGTGCTGGCGGTGCCCCGGTTGGTGAGCGCGAGCGTGTGCTTGGTCGACAGGCTGGCTCCCTCGCCGATGCTGAAGCCCTTTCCGAAACCCGCATGGTCGATCAGCCACGCAGCCGACGACTTCACCTGGCCATGACCCGCCGGATAGCGCGGGGCATTGGTCGGCAGCTGCTCGGCAAGGGACTCGTCGAGCACCGGATTGGTGAAGAAACTGCCCGCACTCCAGGTGTCGGAATCCTCGGGATCGCTGACCATGCCCTTGCCGCGGCGCAGCTCCAGCACGGCCTCTCGCACCTGGGGCGTCCACGACCGCTCGCCCAGGGCAACCCCGAGGCGATTGGCCAGCTCCTGGTAGCGCACCGGGGCCGAACGCGTGCCCAGCAGCAGCTGGAAGGTCACCTCCAGCACCACATAGCGACCCGTCGGCCCGCCGTCGGGCATCCGGGTGCGCTTGAAGACCGAGTCACGGTAGGAGAACTCGCACTCCGCGGCCGAGAAGGTCCGGTACTCGCCGGTGGCCCGGTCCAGGGTGCGGACCCGGTAGATCGTCTGGGAGACATCACTGCCGTAGGCCCCGACATTCTGGATGGGCGTGGAGCCCACCAGGCCCGGGATCCCCGAGAGGGTCTCGATCCCGAGCCACTCCTGGGAGATGGCGTGGGCGACGAAGTCGTCCCAGACCTCGCCTGCAGCAACGGTCACCACGGCCCCGCCACAGCCCGAGACGTCGGCACTGATGCCCTTGGTGGACACCTTGACCACCGTGCCGTCGAAGCCCTCGTCGGCGACCACCAGGTTGGAGCCACCGGACAGGACCAGGAGCTTCTCCCCCGACCGGTCGGCCTCCAGGACCGCGTCGATGAGTTCGCGGTCAGTGGTGGCCTCCACGAACCTGCGGGCGGGTCCCCCCAGTCGGAAGGTGGTGTGGTCGGCCAGCCGGGGCGATGCACTTGCCTCGTGCGAGGAGACCGCCCCGAAGTCGACGTGGTTCACCTCGCACCCGGGGTCCAGGTCGGAACCGATCCCCACGATGGAGCTGTTGGGCAGTTCGGGCAGGTTCACAGCCGCACCTCCACCTTGACCGCGCCCAGCACCTTGTCCTGGCCGCAGGCGGCCTCGAGCTGCACCTGCGCGATGCCGTCCTCGACGGCAGTCACCCGGCCCCCGAAGCTCACCAGCACCCCCTCGTCGGTGTCAGGCACTTGCACGGGACGAGTGAAGCGGACGAAGTAGTGCTGCACCCTGCTGGGGTCCTCGCACCAGTCGGTGACCACGCGCAGCGCGGTGCCCATGGTCCACATGCCGTGGGCGACGACCCCGTCGAGCCCGATGCGCTGCGCATGGCGATCACTGAAGTGGATCGGGTTGAGGTCGGTCGAGGCGCCGCTGTAGCGCACGACCGACTCGCGCGTGACGTGGACCTCCAGCCTGGGCAGCTCGTCGCCGACGGCCACGGTGATGGGATCGAAGCTCATGCCGCGACCTCCTCGGCGCGCGTGTGGACCAACTGACTCCTGCCGGTGCACAGGTGTTCGCCCTCGATGGTGGTCATCTCGACGGCGATGGTCACCATGTCCACGGTGCCGCGATTGCGAACCTTCTCGATGGACAGCCGTGCCACCACGTCGTCACCCTCCCGCATCGGGCGAGACCATTCGAAAGCCTGGTCGGCGTGCATGGTGCGCATCAGGGCCAGGTCGAGCTCGGGATCGTCGAACAGGGACTGCCAGGCCCGGGCACCGATCACCATGGCAAAGGTGGGCGGCGCGACGGGCGCCTGCCCCGCATAGGCCGGGTTCCGGTCGCCGCCCTCGGATCCTCCCAGGGCAGCGGCGAACTCGGCGATCTTGGCCCTACTGATCCGGTAGGGCTCGGTGGGCGGGTAGTTGCGCCCGACGTGTTCAGGGGTGATCGGCATGCCCACAAGGCTAGCCCGGTGCCGCCCGGAGGTCGTTCACCGCGCGCCCCCGGTCGTCACGACGATTCCCCGGGGGAATCCCTGGACATGACAGAACCGGCCGCCACCCGAAGGTGACGGCCGGATCGTGAAGCTGTGCTGCGCTCAGCGGGTCTCGCGGTGCGCGGTGTGAGAGGTGCACTTGGGGCAGAACTTCTTCAGCTCAAGACGATCGGGGTTGTTGCGACGATTTTTCTTGGTGATGTAGTTGCGCTCCTTGCACTCGGTGCAGGCAAGCGTGATCTTGGGACGAATGTCCCCGCCCTTCTTGGCCATGGTAATTCCTTCGTGTGCTGGGAGCGGTACTGCCGTCTGGCAGGTGGTCTGTCTTGGTAGCGGAGGCGGGAATCGAACCCGCGACACAGCGATTATGAGCCGCTTGCTCTACCCCTGAGCTACCCCGCCAAGATGCTCGCGGACTGCTCGGTCTCCCGTGCCGCTGGGTCAACGGCCATCCGTGAACAATCAGAGCCCCCAAGCAGAATCGAACTGCTGACCTTCTCCTTACCATGGAGACGCTCTACCTACTGAGCTATAGGGGCTTGCCGAGGATTTACTCTATCGGAAGGTTTCGCCTTCTTCAAAATCCTTGCCCGGCCTGCCGTCCTCGATCAACTCTGCTCTTCGAAGGCGACCCGCAGAAGCTTAGGACACACCGGCCACCAATTCCAAATCGAGCCCAAGCTGCCTAGTCTTGGCTCACGCAGACACGCTCGTCGACCTGAAGGACATCCCATGGCCACACCCCACATCTCCGCCGACAAGGGTGAGATCGCCGAGCTCGTACTCATGCCCGGCGACCCGAACCGAGCCCGCCGCATCGCCGAAGACTTCCTCACTGACGCTCGCATGGTGAGCGATGTGCGGGGTAATCCCGTCTTCACCGGCACCCACCAAGGACACAGGATGAGCGTGATGGCCTCCGGCATGGGCATTCCCACCATGAGCCTCTACGCGACGGAGCTCTACCGCTTCTACGGGGTGCGCCGCATCTGCCGCGTCGGCACCGCCGGCGCGATCAGCGACGACGTCGCCGTGCGCGACATCGTCATCGCCACGGCCGCCCACACCAACTCTGCGGTGTCGACGATCACGGTTCCCGACGTGACCCTGTCCTTGGCTGCGAGCTTCGACATGCTGCGCGGCGCCGCTGAGCGGGCCCGCAGCACTCCCCCACAGGGGGCGCGCGTGCACCTGGGCGCCGTCCACTCCAGCGACTTCTTCTACCTGGACCGGCCGGAGATGACGGCGGGACTCGACAAAGTGGGCACCCTGGCCGTGGAGATGGAGACGTCCGGACTCTACGCCTGCGCCCTGGCCGAGCGTGCCGAGGCACTCAGCGTCCTGACTGTCAGCGACCACATCAAGAACGGGGCCGGCGACATGGACCACGCCGAGCGCGAGACCCGCTTCGCAGCGGCCCTGGAGATCGCGGTCGCAGGACTCATGGCCTGACCCCCGGAACACGGCGCAGCTGCGGCCCACCCTTCACAGGGCGGGCCGCAGCTGCCTATGGCGGGGCAGGATCAGGCCGTGGCGGCCTCACCCTGCTGGGTGCGGATGATGTGGTCGAAGGCGCTCAGCGCCGCGGTGGCGCCGGAGCCCTGGGCAACCACGATCTGCTTGTACGGCACGGTGGAGCAGTCGCCCGCGGCGAAGACGCCCGGCACCGAGGTCTCGCCACGCTCGTTCACCTGGACCTCGCCGCGCGCCGTGAGCTCGACGCCGGACTCCTGCAGCCACTGGGTGGTGGGCAGCAGGCCGATCTGGACGAAGACGCCCGCCAGGTCGAGCTGCTTCTCCTCGCCGGTGGCGCGTACCTTGTACTTCAGTCCGGTCACCTGGGAGCCATCGCCGACCACCTCGGTGGTCTGCGCACCGGTGACGATGTCGACATTGGGCATCGAACGCAGCTTGTCCTGCAGCACTCCGTCAGCCTTCATCTCGTCGAGGAACTCGACGACGGTGACGTGGTCCACCACGCCGGCCAGGTCGATGGCCGCCTCGACGCCGGAGTTGCCGCCACCCACGACGGCGATGCTCTTGCCCTTGAACAGGGGGCCGTCGCAGTGGGGGCAGAAGGTGACGCCCTTGTTGCGGTACTCCTCTTCGCCGGGCACGCCCATCAATCGCCACTTGGCGCCGGTGGCGACGATCACGGTGCGGGCCTTGAGTCCGGCCTCGTCCCCGAACTTGACGGTGTGGAAGCCACCTTCGCTCGTCGCGGTCTCCAGCGCAGTGGCCGACTGGCTCTTGATCACGTCGATCTCGTAGTCGCCCACGTGCTGCTCAAGGGCAGCCGCGAACTTGGGGCCCTCAGTGTGGGAGACCGAGATGAAGTTCTCGATGGACATGGTGTCGAGCACCTGGCCCCCGAAGCGCTCCCCCACCAGACCGGTGCGGAAGCCCTTGCGGGCTGTGTAGATGGCGGCCGCGACACCAGCCGGCCCCTGGCCCACGACGAGCACGTCATAGGGATCGCGCTCGTTGAGCTTGCTCGCGGCCCTGCTACTGGCGCCGGAGTCGAGCTTGGCAACGAAGTCGGCAATGTCCATCCGGCCAGACGCGAAGGGCTCCCCATTGAGGAAGACCTGCGGCACCGACAGGATGTTCTTCTCCTTGACCTCGTCCTGGAAGAGCGACCCCTCGACGGCGGTGTGCCTGATGCGGGGGTTCAGCACGCTCATCGCGTTGAGCGCCTGGACCACGGTGGGGCAGTTCTGGCAGGTCAGGGACATGTAGGTGGTGAACTCGTAGTCCCCGTCGAGATCCTTGACCTGCCCGATCAGGTCGGCATCCTCCTTGACCGGGTTGCCGCCGACCTGCACCAGGGCCAGGACCAGCGAGCTGAACTCGTGACCCATCGGGATACCCGCGAAGCGCACCCCGATCTCGGTGCCGGTCCGCAGGATGGCGAACGACGGCTTGCGCGCGTCGTCGCCATCGGTGCGGACGCTGATCTTGTCCGACAACGCCGCGATCTCGTTGAGCAGTTCGACCATCTCGGTCGACTTGGGGCGATCGTCGAGGCTGGCGATCAGCTCGATCGGCTCGACGACCTTGGTCAGCACCTGCAACAACTGCGCGGTGAGGTTCGAATCAAGAACAGCCATGGCTCCTACTTAGTTCTCGGTTGTCACGTACAGATTGGATCCGGGCCGGCAGGCTCAGATCTTGCCCACGAGGTCGATTCCGGGGGTCAGGGTCTGCTCGCCCTCTTCCCACTTGGCGGGGCAGACCTCGCCCGGGTGGTTGCGCACGTACTGGGCGGCCTTGATCTTGCGGATCAGCTGGCCGGCCTCACGACCGATGCCCTCGGCGGTGACCTCGATGTACTGGATCACGCCGTCCGGGTCGACGAGGAAGGTGGCGCGGTCGGCGCGGCCCTCGTCCTCACGCAGGTTGTCGAAGTTCTTGGTGATCTCCCAGGTGGTGTCGCCAAGCATGTAGTACTTGATCTTGCCGACCTCCTCGGAAGCCTGGGTCCAGGCCTTGTGCACGAAGTGGGAGTCGGTGGAGACCGCGTAGACCTCGACGTCGAGGCCCTGGAGCTCCTCGTAGTGGTCGGCCATGTCACCCAGCTCGGTCGGGCAGACGAAGGTGAAGTCGGCCGGGTAGAAGAAGAACACGCCCCACTTGCCGAGGACGTCGGACTCGCTGACCTCGACGAACTGGCCGTCCTTGTAGGCCTGGGTGGTGAAGGGCTTGATCTTGGTGTTCATGAGGGACATTGAGGGCATCCTTTCGTCGGTGACCAAACTTTGGAACTTTTCCAAACACTGGAATCGTTCTAGATTCAGTCTAGGCGACCGCCCCCCGGAAGGCAAGACGCCCGCCCCGTGGCCGGGGACACCTCGCAGCGACTTCGCTGCACACCCGTGGAACACCTCAGGCGCAGTTGGGGCACTGCCCCCAATAGATGACCTCGGCCTCGTCGATGATGAAGCCATGCGTGTCATCGGGGTCCATGCACGGCTGGCTGCCCACGGGACAGGGCACGTCCTCGATCGCGCCGCACTGCCTGCAGGCCAGGTGGTGGTGGTTGTCGTGCTCGTGGAGCTCGTAGCGGGCTGGATGCCCCGCCGGCTCCACCCTGCGCAGCACACCGGCCGTGCGCAGCACGTTGAGGGTGTCGTAGACCGACTGCACCGACACCGAGCCGAGACGTTCGACGACGCCCGCACGGATCCGCTCGGCATCGGCATGGGGCCGCGCCGCAACCACCTCGAGCGCGGCCACCCGGATGGAGGTGACGCGCAGGCCCGCTTCACGCAACAACTGCTGCGGCTCCCCAATCGTCCCCACGTCTGCCTCCTCTGGTTTGCTCGCACGGTGGACCGGTGCCCATCATGACAGCCCGGCCCAAGACGGCCCGGGAATGCACGAGAGCCCCGAACCTGAGTTCGGGGCTCTTGGTGGCAGATCTAGGGTTCGAACCTAGGTAGGCGTACGCCGACAGATTTACAGTCTGCTCCCTTTGGCCACTCGGGCAATCTGCCATGCCGATCACTCGGCGAAAAGAAACCCTAGCAGCGTTCGCGGGACTCCGACAAATCGACGCGTTGACTCATCCAAGATGCCCGCGTGGAGTGCTTCGTTGACTCATCTCAAAGTGCCCGCGTGGTTCAGGGTGAGTGGATGGAGTTGGAGTTGGCCCAGCGTAAGGCGATCCTGGCGTCGCAGGTAAGCAGGTGGCCCAAGGCGACCCGGCAGGAGAAGAGCGAGATCCTGGACGCGATCTGCCACGTCACCGGCTGGCACCGTGACCATGCCCGCAAGATGATCCGTCAACGGGTCGCGGGTGTTCAGCCCGGCTCCCGCAAGAGACGTGAACCAGTCCTGACCTACGACCAGGCAGTGATCGAGGTGCTGGTGCGCTGCTGGGTCCTGTTGGACGGTCCCACCGGCAAACGCCTCCAGCCAGCCCTGCCACAGCTGGTGGAATCCCTGCGCGCCCACAACCGGCTCGAAGCCACCGAGCAGACCATCGAGGCGCTGCTGCGGATGTCACCGGCCACCATCGACCGCCGCCTGCAGCCCTACCGTGCCGGGTTGGTCGCCGCCAAGGGCATGAGCCACACCCGCCCCGGGTCGATGCTCAAGGCCAGCATCCCGATGAAGACCTGGGCCGAATGGGACCAAACTGAACCCGGCTTCGTCCAGATCGACCTGGTCGGCCACGAAGGCGGCGACAACAACGGCCAGTTCCACTGGAGCCTCGACATGACCGACATCGCCACCGGCTGGACCGAAGCGATCAGCGTCCACAGCAAGGGCGAACGCATCGTCCGCGCCGGTTTGGAACAACTCCAACTCCGCTTCCCCTTCGCGATCATGGGCATCCACTCCGATAACGGCAGCGAGTTCATCAACCACCACCTGCAGAAGTGGTGCGCCCTGCACCAGATCACCTACACCCGAGGCAGACCCGCCCGCTCCAACGACCAAGCCCACGTCGAGCAGAAGAACTGGGCCATGGTCCGACGATGCGTCGGCTACCACCGCTACGACACCGCCCGGGAACTCACCCTGCTCAACCAGCTCTGGGAACTGGAATCCACCATGACCAACATGTTCATCCCCCAACAAAAGCTGGTGTCCAAGACCCGCGTCGGCGCCAAGGTCACCAAACGCTACGACACCGCCACTACGCCCTACCAGCGGCTGCTACGAGACCATCCGACACTCATCGACGAGGTCGACAGACGAGCCCTCGAGCACCGCCTCACCACGGCCGATCCCGTCGCGATCAGGCAACAGATCGCACTCATCCAGGCCAACCTTCTCGAACTGGCCAGACGCCGCGGACAAGTCGAACGCAAAGCCAAACGCAACGCCGTCTACCTGTCACGAACCAAACTCAACAAGCGGGCATCTTGAGATGAGTCAACGACCTGCACTACGCGGGCATCTTGACATGAGTCATCAGGATCGAGTTCCCCGCGCAACTGGGGCAGGATGGGGTCACTCGGTCACCAGACCAGAGCAGCACACATCCCAGGAGGCAGAGATGGCAGCAGACAGCTCCTTCGACATCGTCAGCAAGGTGGATCGCCAAGAGGTCGACAACGCACTGGGCCAGGCCGCCCGAGAGGTGAGCCAGCGCTTCGACTTCAAGAACACCGACTCCTCCATCCGCTGGTCGGGCGAGGCCATCGAGATCGAGAGCAATGGCGAGGAGCGCGCCAAGGCCGTGCTCGATGTCTTCGAGTCGAAGCTGGTCAAGCGCGGCGTCAACCTCAAGGCGCTCGACGCCGGCGAACCGCGCCTGAGCGGCAAGGTCTGGAAGATCACCTGCACCACCAGGCAGGGCATCAGCCAGGAGAACGCCAAGAAGATCTCCAAGCTGATCCGGGATGAGGGCCCCAAGGGCGTCAAGACCCAGATCCAGGGCGAGGAACTGCGCGTCAGCTCCAAGAAGCGCGATGACCTGCAGGCCGTGCAGCAGCTGGTCAAGGCACAGGACTACGACTTCGCGGTCCAGTTCACCAACTACCGGTAGTCAACCGCGTTTGGGCTGGTCAGAGCCCTGTCAGGGGGTGCCGGTCCGCACAGAGTCCGCAGAACCGCCAAGAACTTCCTGCATGAGGTCTGTTGCTGCGGACCGGGTGCGGTCCTCGGCGGTCGGCCACAGATGGGCATAGACGCCGAGGGTGATCTGGGCGGACTGATGACCCAAGGCGCGCTGCACGGTGACAACATCGCAGCCCGCCGCGATCAGAGCCGAGGCGTAAAAGTGGCGGAGGTCGTGAAGCGTGTACTGCTCGGGGATGTCAGCGGCCTTCCGGGTGGCGCGCCACAGATTCCCCGCGCTGTTGCGATTGAGGCGGTCGGAGCCCGAGGCGAAAAGCCACCGCTCCTCGCGGTGGACACCAACCTCCCGGACGTGCCAAGACAGCAGGTCGGTCAGCGCCTCGGGAACTGCGATGGTGCGCTCGCTCCCGTACTTCGGCGGGACGATCTCGATCGTGGCCTTGGTCTGCCCCTGCACCTGGCGGCACACTGAGACCGTGCGCCGGAGGAAGTCGATGTCGCCGACCTGGAGCCCCGACGCCTCGCCCAGACGGAGGCCAGCAAAGGCAGCAAGGGCGATGAAGACGCGGAACTGCTCGGGAGCAGCGTCCAGCGCCTTGCGCACCTGCTCTGCACTCGGGATCGTCATAGCGGCCTCGGACCTTCGCCCTCGCGGCAGGCTCACCCCGAGGGTCGGGTCGGTTGCGATAATTCGATCTTGCATCGCGCCGACCACGGCCATGTGCACGTAGTTCCAGCGAGTTCGGATGGTGCTGGCGGCCAACCCGCCTGTCCGCTTCTCACCCGGTTGGCTCATGGCCTTGACCCAGTGCTGGAAGTGGCTTGGCCGCAGGGCCTTCAGGGGCACGGAACCGAAGGTGACCGAGGCGGCTGCCTGACCCGCAGACTCCCTCGTACCGGTCGTCCAGACCTGCCGCTCGGACCAGACCCTCCACCAGGCATCAAAGGTGATCCGGCCCGCGCGCGGGTCCACGTATTGACCCGTAATCACGCTGGCCGTGACTTCATCCAGCCAGCGCTGGGCGTCCACCTTTCGCTCAAAATGCCGCGCGTGCTCGCGGCGGCCAGCCTCGTCCCGGTAGCGAGCCCTCCAAGAGCCGTTGGGCCGCTTCTTGATGCTCGCCATCAGCCGCGCCTCCGGCGCTTCTGTACACGCTCGGGCTCACCCTCGACTGTGAACGCGCCGTGGCGCAGGTCGTACCGCGCGCGTTCGATGCCTCCCTGAGTAACTCGGGGGTGTCCGGATGCAGATGCCTCCGCGTAGTCACCAAGTTCAGGCGTGCCTGCGATGCGCCTAGGGAGCGCCGAGAACGCGATGCCAAGGCGGTCGCCGATGGCGCGTAGTGAGGCCCCTTCGAGAGCCGCTACGGCGACCCCCGAGTCCGCCAGGACCTCCCCCGCAGCCACCGCTTCGATCCCTACGTCCGCGAGGCGAAGGCCCCACTCAGTCTCCTCGTCGTCGAACAGTCCGTCCAGGACGGACGCCAGTTCGCGGAGTCGCTGGGCTGACTCCCGCGCGAGATCACGGCTGACACGAGGGATATGCGACACGCTCATGTTCGTTAGCGTAGCACTGTTCTGTTAGAGCACGCGATGATAGAGTGTGCTGTATGAGCACAGATCACATCTCTCGCACACTCCTGACTGTGGACGAAGCCGCCGCCCTCCTTCGACGTACTCCCGGCACGCTCAGGTGGTGGCGGCACGCAGGCCAGGGGCCGCGATCCTTCACCCTGGGACGGCGGGTCTACTACGACCGAGCCGACCTCATGGCATGGATCGAGGCCGAGGCTCAGCGGACCGCCCGGGGTGGCGGGGCAGTATGAGCGCCGCCAAGCGGGACCTCCCGCCTGTCCCGGCACTCCAGGCCCGCCGAGCGCTGGATGCGGCGGTGCTGGCCAGCAACCCCTCGATTGGGATGCTGCGAGTCTGGACAGTGATCGCGAACTACACGGTCGGTTACGGGCGCCTCAGCGATGCGCTCACCCATGGCCGCATTGCCACCGAAGCAGGGGTGGGCCGAGAAGCAGTCCGGCGCGCACTCAACTCGCTAGAAGAGGCGGGGGTCATCCGCTACACCGCTGGGTTCGGAGACCCGGGCGCGGGACGCAACGCCTACTCACGGGTGGCGGTCGTTCTGCCCAAGGAGACCCCTCCCGTGAGTGGGGTCCCCACCGACGAGAGTGAGGGGGACCCCTCCCGTGAGTGGGGGGAGACCCCTCCCGTGAGTGGGGTCTCCCCCCTCCAGCCAGAGGTGACCCCTCCCCTCCCGCGAGTGGGGACCGACCCCTCTGGCGAGAGGGGTAACTGGGAGAGGACAACCGAAGAGGGCTTGACCGCGAGAGGACAGACGGGCGAGGACATCCGGGGGGTGGCTGAGTTTGTAGGTCACGTTGAGATCGCGCGCGAAGAAGAGCCCCCCACCCCCATGCGTGATTCCCACATGCGTGATTCCCAAGCCTCAACGCCATCTACGGCGCTCGTGCTTGCCGCGCGGGTCGAGGACCAGAGTGAAAGACAGCCTGAACCGGAGTGGGGTCCGGAGCCAGAGTGGGACGGGGACCTCGATAGCCTCAACGACTGGCTAGAGGAGGTCTGCCCTACCGGACCAGCGCCCGAGCCAGTCACGCGCCGCGTGGGGGCCGCAACCGGCGCCCAGGCCGTGGCTCGATTCGTGGCCGAGACTGGCCTCCCGTTGAGCAAGCGAACCCGCGAGGCACTTGCTCGCAGCCTGGACGAGGTGGCGCCAACCGTCAGCCCAAACGAGATGCTGATGGCACTGGGCTACTGGCACGAGAAGCGGGGCGGTCGATGGCCTGAGGATGCAGCCGAGCGGGTGGGCGAGGCGATGGCGTACGAGCACGGCTGCCTGCTCGACCCCGCCAACGCACTGACTCCCGCCGAGGCAGCCCAGGAGGGTCGCTGCCGCGCCAAGATGGCGCTCCTGCCACGCCAGGAGCGCGGGGCGGCAGAGGCCGACCCCTTCTTCCGCATCCAGGGATTCGGCCTTGCCTGGCCCGCGCCCGCCTCACCCGCCGGGCTGCTACCTGAGGCCCGTCCCAGTGACGGTGAGGTCGACCCCTTCGCCATTCCGCTAGGGGAATGGCGAAGGGCCCTTGCACCTGCGGGGAGGCCGGGATGACCACCAGTCCTGAACTGGCCCAGGCTGCTGCAAGCGCGCAGGCTTGGCCGCCAATCCTGGCCATCGATCCCGGCAGCCAAAGCACCGGCCTCTGCCTCCGTGTCGGCACCGACGCGCTAGAGGCCGTGACCGTCGAGCGCAACGTGCGTTACGGCGGGGACGGGCACGAGCAGCCGTCCCGCTACGCCATGGCTGTCATCGAGACCTGTCGAGAAGTCACACGCCGCAACCGTGACGCCTTGAATGCCGAGGCCCAGGCGCGCGGCGTCCCGCCCGGTGGTCTCCGCCATGCCGCCGAGACCCTCGTCCCTCCGAGCCCCCGCCCCGTTCGAGGCCGTCAGGCAGCGGTGGCTCCGCGAGTGCTCGAATACTTGCCCGGTGCCGCCACGGTGCTCGGTGCGGTGGTTGGCACTTGGCCTCAAACCATCCTCGTCCCGCCTCGCGGCGGCAGCGAAGGTGGCTGGGATGCCCTGCCCGGGGCGCCCGAAAATCTGCGAGGTCGCACTCCTTCCAACTGGCTCGCGGGCGGCTCGGATCGCTCGCACCAACGCTCGGCCTGGGCCATCGCCGGAGCCGCGCACGTCATTGCCGCCCCGCCCGTGCCCGAGCAGGTCAGGGCCGCCGCGAACGCTGCCGCCGCCCTCAGCCCTGGTCTGGCTCCGGAGGCGCTGGTCCCCGCCCTTCGCGCCGCGATCCAGCAGTCGGGCTCCTGGGACCTGCTGGACCGCCTCCCAGCCCTCGCCGCCGCCAGCGTGGCCGTGATGACCCACGGCGACCGGGAGGCGGCAGAGTTCGCGCGCGAGGCCGTCAGCGCATACCTCGAAGGAGAAGCAGCATGAAGCGCGCACCCAAGATCGTCGGCGCTACCGCCGCCGTTGCCGCCGGGCCAAGCGGCGTCCGCCGACTTTTAGCCGGCTGTCTCATGATCGTGCTACTCGGCGGGCTCGCCCTCGGCGGTTTCCTCGCATTCGCGGCTTGGACGGCGCAGCACAGCAACCAGGCGCCCTCGGCGCTTCCCTGCCCGCCCGCCACCGTCGCCGTGGCGGTCTCCACCCAGGTCGCGCCCAAGGGAGTGCGCGAGGCCGTCGAGCAGGCCCTGCGCCAGGCAGGCCGCGAGCCCGTTAAGGGCGGCTGGGGAGGCGAGGAGCGTCGCGATCTCGTAGTCGTCTGGAGCCCCGGCTCGACTACCTCCGTCAGTCGCTCCAGCGACCCAGTGAAGATCACTCTCGGCGCGGTCCCGAGCGCCGCCGAGGTCACCGAGGTGCTGGGCGGGCGCCTGGCGCCCTGCGCAGCCCCTGCCAAGCCCAGCGCCGCTCCGGCGCCCGTCGAGGCCCAGGAGCCCGCCCAGAGCGCTCCCGGTGGCACTTCCTGGCCCTGGGAGCGGGGCTGGGGTGTGACGGGGTGGCTGGCACTGACGGTGGCCCTCTGGTGGCTCGCGGGTCCGAACATGCTGCGCTGGGGCTGGGCGTCGCTGTGGCCGCTTCGGCTGGCCTGGCGGACTGCCCAGCGGTCGGTCTTTCAGCGTGCCATCCGGCGTGGCGTTCTGCCGCGTGAGTGGCCGCTGCGGGTCACCCCCGGCCAGCGCTGGCATGAGAGCGCCGAGGCCATGCACGACCACCGCACACACCGCGCCCAGACGAGGAAGTCCGAGCCCGCGCGCCGAAAGGCCCTCTGGGCGTCGATCCGCGAGGAGCGGCTGGAGGGAACAGGGATCGGTCCAGCCTCGCTCTGGCGGCGCATCTACCACACTCCCGCCCCGCAGCGGGTGGGGGCACCAGAAAGTGAAGGAGTTTCGTCGTGATCAATACGCTCATTGGCCCCGCTGTGGCCGCGGTCCTGGCCCTCGGGGGCTGGATGGTCGCGCAGACCAGGGATGAGCATGGACTGCCCAGGCGCCCGCTGGTCAGCATCGGGCAGGCCATGGCCGGGCTCGGGATGCTGCTGGGAGTGACGACGGTGCCCAGGGCACTGCCGCCGGTCACCTACGCCGTGACCCTCGCCCTCGTCATCATCGTCGGTCTGGTCCTGTTGCGGGGCGCCGGTCGCCTGGCCATCGGATGGACCAGCGCAGCGGAGGTTGTCACGAGCGCTGTCCATCTCGGGTGGCGCCAGCCTGCACGCGCAGCCTGGAGTGTCCTAGCCGCTGCTGCGGGCCTGGCGCTAGGCGTATGGCTTGCAGGGCAAGGCGAACCGTCTGCGGGGCTCCTGGGCGCTTTGCTCGTGCTCGCCCCAGCGCGCTGGTGGCTGCCGCAGGGCGCCCGGCGGGAGCGTACCCGTACGGGAGTCGAGCGGGCGATGGCCGGGGTGCTCTCCGGCGGGGTGGAATGGGAAGGCCACGAAGCCGAGCAGCGGGGCGCTCCGATCCGATTGCACTTCGAAGGGGACGTCACTCCGCAGCGGATCACCGCTCCTCTTCCTCCCGGCTGGAAGAGCGCGAGCGAAGAGTCGCTGAGCAGCGAGGTCAACTCTCGGCTGAGCGAGTGGGGGACGCCATGGATCACCGCAGTGGATCACTCCCGCCGTCGCGTTGTGGCTACGCAGGGCGAGCCGCTGCCCGACTTCCTGCCCTGGGACGGGCGCCCGGCACAGGGTCACCTTGTGACCCTCGGGCTGGCCCGTGTCAGCCCCGCTGCTGCTGCCGCAGGCGTAGGACGGCTGGGCCAGGTCCAGCCGTTCGTTTGGTCCTTGGACGACACCCCTTCGGGGATCATCGTCGGAACGTCGGGCGGCGGCAAGAGTGTGCTCGTCAGGCTAATCGTGACGAGCCTCGCCATGGCCAACTGGGAGGTGTGGCTGCTCGATCCCAAGCGGGTCGAGATGACGCCATTTGTGGGCCGCAAGAACATCGTGTCAGTGACTGACACGCTCCCCGAAATGGCGCAGGCGATGGCAGCGCTGAGTGCAGAGGTGGACCGTCGCTACGAGGCGCTGAAGCGCGAAGGCGTGCAGAAGAATTCGGAACTGCGCCACCCGTTCCGTCCCATCCTCGCCGTGATCGATGAGTACTTCGAGTTGGTGAGCAAGGAGCCCGTCTTTGACGACGAGACGAAGGCGGAGAACGAGCTGCGCGCAGGCATCGGTTCCGGAACGCGGCACACCGCCGCGTACGCCCGTGCCGCTGACGTACATGTCCTGCCTCTTGCCCAGCGTGCGGACGCGGAAGTCGTGAAGGGTTCGTTGCAGAACAACTTGCGGTTCCGGGCGCTGATGAGGCCTGCCACGGCAGGCGCGACGGCTCGGAACATGATCGGGATGTCGGACGTAACGCCGAGCGGTAACTCTCGCGGACGAGCCGTCATGATGACCGATTCGTGGCCGGAGTCAGAGGTGCAGGTGGCCTACCTCGACGCCGCAGACCTCGACCGCTATCTGCCCAAGGTCGCGCGCGAGCAGACGCCAGTTGACCGTACGGAAGAGCCGGAGAGTCGTGGCAAGGCCAAGCCCGATAGGTTGTCGGAGCCGAAGGCCGAATCCGTGAAGGGACCAGGCCAGACCCGCGATGATTCCGAAACGGGAATCGATCAGGTCCCCGAGCCGGACCCCGGCGAGAAGCCAGCCCCGAAGCCGGACGAATCCGAACCCGAGACCGAGGATGACTCCGAGCCAGAATTCGTAGTTGACCCGCTCGATTTCTTCGGGGATGACTGAGCCGGTTTCGGGGTAGAGGGTAGCCCCCACCCCACCGACTGCCTTGCTGTCATCCAGGGCAGCCCCAGAGCCCCAGGACGGCCTAGACCCCGCCAGCAGAGGCCCCAGAGCCAGCCCGAAAAGGCCAAGGGCGAGCAGCCCAAAACCGGGGAGTTCAGGGAAGCCCCAGGAAGACGACATATACCAAGGGTTCCTGGAGCCCGAGGCGGCCATTGCGAGCCCTGTGCGAGCGGAGAGGGCATTCGACTGAGAGGCATTTACCCTGGAGCCCGTTCCGAGCGCTTCGCTACAGCCCGCCCCTGGCTCCAGGGTAAATGAAGCAGTCAAGACCCCCGCCATCGCAAGGGCAAGCAAAGCTGCTGCCGGGCCAGGAAGTCCAGGTCGTCCCTGGGCTCCAGGAACCCGGGTGGCTGCCGCCGGGGTCAGGGCTGCGGAGGGCTGCTGGCGGGGGTCTGCCGAGGGCTCCGGGAACCCCACTGAGGCAGGTCTGCGGGGTGTAGGCGGATGTTGGAGTTTGAGTCCTCCCTCTCCGAGAGACAGCGGCGGAGGCTGCCGACCGGCTCAGACAGACTCCCCGTCGTCTGTTGGTTGCGAGTTGAGAACCTCACCAGCCTGTTTGGCTGTCTGGCGAAGTTCGGGATGGTCATTCACGATCTCCTTCTGCCGCTCGCCAGGCAGTCCGAGAGCGTGAAGGAGGTTCATCATCACCACCGCAGCGGTCACCTTCACTACCGCGATCAACTCGTCTATGGACTGCCGCGAGGTCTGGCCGGTGTGAGCGAGATCGTTACGAGCCTGAGTAGCCACCTTGGCCCACTGCTCTACGTCAGGAACCAGCCTCCCCATCGCCTCGCCGTCAGGAAGCGCTGCGAGGGCCTGCAAGCGCTCACGGAGCGTCGGATCATTGCGGATGGCACCCTTCACCCATGAGCGATGCTCCTCCGGTGCCGCCTCCAGCAGGGTTGCCCGCAGGGCGTCGAACTCCTGCTTGGGCATGCGCATCTGCTCGACGGGTAGGGCCCGGTGCAGCACCTCGGCGGCCCCCACTGCGGTCAGCAGGTTTCCCTCCACATAGCGTGCCGGGGCATAACGAAGCCCGAGCACCATGTTCGCGGCGGCCTGGTGAGTCCGGCGTACCTCGATCCAGCGGGGCATGACCTCCTCGAACGGGAGGTCTCGGCAGGTGAACAACACCTCGTGGTGCGCTACGGCCTTTGCGTCGGGATCGCCCAGCACGGTCACATTGGAGTAGACGGCAACATCGCGATCCTGGATGGGGTACCCCTCCGGATAGTCGCGGTCTTCAGGGGGCATCCGGAGCCGGAGCCACAGCATCCCAGCGGCCCGATGAGTGGCGAGTGACACGAGGTCCTGGACCACCTTCGCCTGTTCCCTCGCCGCGCTGAGGGAGTAAGGCGCCCCAGGCCTGAAGCGCACAAAGACGGTGTCTCGCATCCGCCCCACGGTCTCCCCGCGCTGGTCATCGAAGTGAGGCAGCGTGTGCTCGTGGGCGAGCGTGATTGTTGTTCCATCCACGACCACGGACGGCTCATCGACGGGCTTTACGGCGAGGGTGCCCCGCCCGTCCAGCCGCTCTCCATCGAGACCGAGGGACTGAGTGAAGACCGAGGACGCGGCCCACAGCGTGAGGTTCTCCACCGAGACGCGAGACTCTGTGAAGACTTCCTGCTCGGCATCCTCCAGGTGCACTCCCACGAGTGCGGTCAGGGCTGAGATGGTCTGCTTATGCGGCCCATCCGGCCCGGGCCAGTAGGACTGCGTGTGCTGGGGGTAGCAATCGAGCAGCGTGATCTCCTTATTATCGGCAGTCCCCAGCACCAGCGGCCAGGACCTGCTCCCCTCCATGACTGCATACCCGCCCTCCAGGGGTTGGAGAATGCGGTCCTCGAAGCCACCGATCAATGAGAGCGTGAGCCCGGCCCCCGGCTCATACCGAAGCACCCCGGGAACCGCTCGCTGGGGGTCTTCGGGGAGCCACCAGTGCCCGGTCCACTCTGCGGGCTTGTCTAATCGAGGTGCGTCCGCCATAACCTTCTCCTCTCGCGTTGCAACAGGATGACGGAGCGGCGGTGCGGAGCGCTAGAGGTCCACGACTCTGATCGGCGTATGCATGGATTTTGGGTGTCTCGCGCAGAGGGGCTCGATGATCTCAACCAGCGGCACGCCGAGGCCGTGCGCGATCGCATGCAGCGTCGTGACTCTGGCGCCGCCGCGCCCTGCCTCGACCTCGATGATGGTCCGCCGGTCCAGACCAGCAGCCTCGGCCAGGCGCTCTATGGAGAGCCCAGCCCCTCGGCGTCGCCGCGCGATCTCGACGCCCATGGCTCGGAGGTCGGGAGCGGGAGCAGGCACGCTCCCCACGCTGACGTAGTGGGAAAGACTTCACAGTGGGATATTTCCCCCTATCCTAGTGAAGCACCTAGACGAGCAAGGACCAAGGGGGGCACGTGCGGATCACAAGGACAGCAGCCACGGGGGTTGGGGTCGCGCTGGCGGTAGCGCTGGCCGGATGCTCCGGCGCCAGCGACGCGACTGGGACGGACGGAGGCAGCGGAGACACCTGGCAGGGTAAGAGCCTTCCGTACCAAGGCACCGGCCAAGATTTCTACGTAGGTCAGTGGAATGGCCAGCCCGGCCAGGTCACGGTGATTTGTGCTGGCGATCCCTCCGCACCCACTGTCACCCTCGCGAGCCCGAAGGGGGACAAGGCGGTCATTCAGCCAGGGTCTGGGGGCAAGGGCGCGACGGTCACCGTGACCAGCTCTGATGGAACCGAGGCAACGGGCGAATCGGATGAGGTCAGCGCGACATCCGGGGAGATGGAGTTTCTGAGTACGCCGGACCCCATCGATGTCGCGGGCATGCGGCTCAACGGCAAATTCACCTGCCAAACTCCGTAGCAAACTGGCGCCCCTCTCACTATTGCCCCCGGCGGGCAGCGGGGCGCATCCTGACAGCGCGAGAGCCGCTCCACTGGCGACTGCTCCCCCGGCGTTCCGGGCGGGCATCACCCAGGAGAGCGGCTCTCGCCGCGTCAGGGCTCAGATCGCCTGCGAGTAGAGGTGCAAGAGCGCCGCCCGGGCGTCGGTCTCGGTGAGCGTGCTGATCTCCGCCGAGCCGTAGCCGCTCCCCAGATCGCAGAGTCCGGCGCCTAGATCTTGGGGCGCTTTCCTGTCCTGGACGCGAGCCACATCGTGTGTTCCCGACTGATCGCCTCCTCAGCATCAGCGGCGACCAGCGGCCAGTCGTGTTCGGGGATTGTCCTCAACTTGTCTGCCTGGATTGTGAGTTCCATCGCGGCCATTGAGTAAGCCGCTGCGAGCGGTGAGAACTGCTTCACAGCCACCCACGCTCCACCCGCCGCGATGATCGCCGCCATCAGTCCTGCGAGGTCTACGTCCCACCCCCCGAAGACCCGGAGCGCGGCCAGTACGAGCGCGATCACCTCGGCGCTAACTAGCCCGGAGATTTCATGGGGGTGTCTGGACGTGAAGGAGGGAAGTGCCCGCTGACCTGCGAAGATACCGATTGTCTAGGT